>JAZLFY010000222.1:0-5004 GCA_045616025.1 Acutalibacteraceae bacterium
GAACGGGCTTGCTCGTTCCGTTATAAATGCCGTCCGCAGGACACATACCGTCTAGCATCTAGCGTCTAACATCTAGCATATAGTAACGGGAGGGCTTCCATGCCCTCCCGTTTTTTTAATTATCAAACCATATAATCGGTGTTTCTACTCCGCTTTCGGTTTTGCCGCCCGAACCGCCGGTATTACCCGAGCCGCCGGTATTACCCGAGCCGCCGGAACCGCCGGTATTACCCGAGCCGCCGGAACTGCCTGTGTTGCCGGAGTCACCCGAAGACGAGCCGCCGGAACTGCCCGACTCTGTTTTTGAAGAGCCGCCGTTTTTGTCGGCGGAGGAAGAACTGCCGCCGGAACTACTGCCCGACTGTGTATCCTCGCTCACCCTTTCGGTTTCAAGTTGTGAAGAAACAGAAGAGGTGTTATTTTTATCTTTCTTCTTGGTCTTGCTGTCCTTACCGCAGGCGGCAAAGGCAAACAAAAGGCATAAAACCAATAAAACCGATAAAAGTTTTTTCATAAATATCAGTCCTTTTTAACCAGCAAATCGTTAAGTTTTCCGGCTTTTTGTACTTTCGGAATAAAGTTTACAATGGAATTTTTAAAATGTGCGTTTTCGGCGAGTGCTTCAAAAAGTCCGTCTTTTGCGCCGCTGTCTTTTACGCAAGCCGCAGAGAGTACCGCAACCAAAGCATTTACCGCCTCTTTATCGCCGCTGACATAGGCATTTTCAAGTGTGTCGGTAAGTTTTTTGATTTGCTTTTTATTGCCCGACTTATAAACACCTACAATTTCTCGCACAAAATAATCACCGAAGAAATCAAGGTAAAGGAAATTGCCGTATTTTGTAACATGTGCTTTGTAACTTTCTTTGCAGTTCGGGAAAACATCAAGGAATTTTTTGGTAAGTGCGGTAACATTATAGGTTTCACCCTTTGAAACGGTGGGTAAATCAACCTGATTTATAATTCTTTTAACATTTTTAGCACCTATGTTTTCACGAACACTCTCGCAAAAGTCCATACCTACCGACTCGGCATCGGCTTCAAGTTGACTGTCGTCAAAAAGCCAGGAATTGACCGTTTTGTATTCTCCGACATTGTCGTTTTCAACAAGCGCCATACTTAAAACATAAGACTGTGCGGCATCGTCATAAACAACCTTTACGGCGCGCTTGCCGTTATTATAACTGCCGTCTTCCTTTAAAACGAAACCCTGTTCGTCAAAAAGTTCCTTCATCTCACCGATTACTTTATCATAATAGCGATTATCCAAAAATAACACTCCTAAAAAATAGTTTAGTCTATTGTAACACATAATTATTCATTTGTCATCTTTTTTTTCTTGAACATTGTTGTCCGTGAATATATAATGTATTTAACACATATTCCGGAGTGAAATTATGGAACTTTCAAACAAAAACCAAATCGACCGTGTTTTAAGGGAAGAAAACTTTTCCTTTAAAAAATCGCTCGGGCAGAATTTTCTTATTGACGGCACCGTTTGTCCGCGTATGGCTGCTGCGGCGGCACAGGGCGACACCGGTGTAATCGAAATAGGGCCGGGCGCCGGTGTGCTTACAAAAGAACTGTCGGCGACAGCCAAGCGCGTTGTTTCAATAGAAATTGACGAAAGATTAAAACCCGTACTTAATAAAACACTTTCGGGACTTGATAATGTTACGGTAATTTTTGCCGATGTGCTTAAATGTGACCTTAATAAAATCATTAAGGATAATTTTTCCGACTGCAAACGGGTTACGGTATGCGCAAATCTGCCCTATTATATAACCTCCCCCGTTATTACGGGACTTTTAAAGCAGAAACTGCCAATAGACAGTATAACCGTTATGGTGCAAAAGGAGGCGGCAGACCGCCTTTGTGCCGAGGTGGGCAGCAGAGATGCCGGCGCAATTACGGCGGCGGTTTGCTATTATTCAAAACCCGAAATGCTGTTTTTTGTCGGTAAAAATTCCTTTTTGCCGCCGCCTAAGGTTGACTCGGCGGTTATAAAACTTGATATATTGAAAACTCCGCCCGTGGAAGTAAAAGACGAAGTATTTTTCTTTAAACTTATTAAGGCGTGTTTTGCACAGCGCAGAAAAACATTGCTTAACACTGTATCAAACACAATGAAAATTGATAAGGAAAAAATCAGAAACGCACTTAACGAAATGGAATTAGAGCAGAGTGTTCGCGGCGAAACCTTAACACTTTCGCAAATTGCCGAACTGTCCGACAAATTAATGTAAAAAGACCTCCGACAGCGAAATAAATCCCTATCGGGATTTTCGATATGTACTTCGTACTCGATATGTCCTGCGGACACGATATGCGCTACGGCGCAAGAAGGATTTATTTCATATCGAATTTCTGCGACAGCAGAAATATATCGAAATTTGCGAGAGCAAATTATATCAAGTTTGCCAAAGGCAAACATATCGCTAAAACATTTTGATAAAAAGAAAAAACAGACTGACATTAAGTCAGTCTGTTCTCTTTTTTAACCCAATTATCTTACAAATGCTCTTTTAGCGGCAAAAATTGTTAAAGCACCAAGCACAACACAAACCGAAACATAACCGATTGTAAAGTCATTGGTCGGATAAGATGTAGGTGTGTTTTGTCCTTTGTTGCTCGGCTCAAGCGGGTTGGTTGTTTCGCCGTTATAGTTTGCGCAGACAATTAAATCGGCTTTTGCTTTAAATTCAAGCCGTCTTGAATTAAGGTCGCAGCCCACAAGTTCATAATCGGTGCCTGCCGCCTTTGAACCGTCGGTTCTGTAAAGCGACCAGTTGTTGAAAGTACCGAAACTGTCGTCCGCTTCAACAACAACATTTTCACCGTTTGTGTTAAAGAATTGGTCCATACCGATAATAACCTTTATGCCCTTACCTTTACGCAGTTCAACCTGATACTTTTGTTCGGGGGGTGTAGGACTGCTTGTTGCGGCAAAAGCCATACAGGACAAACTCATTAAAATTGATATGCAGACTAAAATTGCAAATAATTTTTTCATAAATATACCTCCAAAAAGAGATGTTCCTTAAAATGATTATATCAAAAGAAAAAATAAATGTAAAGAATTTTTTTAAATTCTGCTGACAACATCCTTAAAAAATGTTGCAACCGCCGGAACAAAAAGTGATAAAACAACGGTTATTACGCAAAATATTGCCGCAATTAAAAGTCCGCAAAACTGTGAACGCGCAAGATTTCTGCGGTTAATGTTTTTGTTTGAAAATGAAAAAACAATCGCAAAAATAAGTCCTGCAAGCGGAATAGAGAATAAAACCCTGTACCAAAAATAGCCCCAAGCCGAAATGGGTGTATACTGTTGTTCTTCAAACATAATTTCGTCCCCTTTCTGAGTTCACTTTTAATATATCATATATTTTTTAAAAAATCAAATAAAATGTTGCCTTACGGCATAGTTTGTGATATAGTTTTGTTTTAGGAATAACAAAAGGAGAAAACTGTTTTGGATATTAAAAGCGAAATTAACAGACGGCGCACATTTGCCATAATTTCTCACCCCGATGCAGGTAAAACCACATTGACCGAAAAACTGCTTTTATACGGCGGCGCAATTCAAAAAGCCGGCTCGGTAAAGGGCAAGGCAACGGCAAAACACGCCGTATCCGACTGGATGGACCTTGAAAAGCAAAGAGGTATTTCAATTACATCTTCGGTTTTGCAGTTTGAATATGAGGGATACTGCATTAATATTCTCGACACGCCGGGGCATCAGGACTTTTCGGAGGATACCTACCGCACACTTATGGCGGCGGACAGTGTTGTAATGGTAATTGATGCGGCAAAGGGTATAGAGCCGCAAACCCGTAAACTTTTTAAGGTTACGGCAATGCGCCATATTCCGATTTTTACCTTTATAAATAAACTTGACCGTGAGGCAAGAGACCCGTTTGAACTGCTTGACCAACTTGAAAAAGAGTTCGGAATAGGCACCTACCCGATAAACTGGCCTATCGGTTGCGGTGTGGGCTTTAAGGGCGTTTTTGACCGTGATAAACGGCAGATTTTAACATTCAGCGAACATCACAGAGGGCAGGACAAACTCTCGGCGGTGGAGTGTGATTTGACCGACACCGCAAAAATGGACGAACTAATCGGCGAATATTCAAGAAAAGAATTGGTTGACCAGATAGAACTGCTTGACGGCGCAAGTTTTGATTTTGATATAAAAAAGGTGCAAAACGGCACGCTTACCCCCGTCTTTTTCGGCTCGGCGCTTACCAATTTCGGTGTAGAGCCGTTTCTTGAAAATTTCCTTAAAATGACCACTGCGCCGCTTTCCCGTGAAACAAAAGAGGGTACTGTTAATCCCGAAAGTGAAGATTTTTCCGCCTTTGTTTTCAAAATTCAGGCGAATATGAATAAGGCGCACCGTGACCGTATGACCTTTATGCGTATATGTTCGGGCAGGTTTGAAAGGGATAAAGAATATTATCATGTTCAAAGCGGCAAAACATTGCGCCTTTCCCAACCGCAACAACTTATGGCGGACTCCCGTCAGATAGTAAACGAAGCGTATGCAGGCGATATAATCGGTGTTTTCGACCCCGGCATTTTCTCAATAGGCGATACGGTATGTACCGCAAAAAATAAGGTTGAATTTGAGGGGATACCCACCTTTGCACCCGAACATTTTGCCGTTATAGAACATACCGACAGTTTAAAACGCAAACAGTTCGTAAAGGGCGTTGAACAGATAGCACAGGAGGGTGCAATTCAGATTTTCCACGAGCCGGGAACGGGTATGGAAAGGGTAATTGTCGGTGTTGTCGGCGTGCTTCAGTTTGAGGTGCTTGAATACCGCCTTAAAAACGAATACAATGTCGATGTTATAAGAAATAATCTGCCTTATCAGTATATCCGCTGGATAGGCGGCGAGGATGTGGACGTTAAGTCCTTAAACCTTACATCCGACACAAAATGGGTGCAGGACTTTAAGGGCAACGATTTGCTTATTTTCACAAGCGATTGGAAC
>JAZLFY010000223.1:0-7291 GCA_045616025.1 Acutalibacteraceae bacterium
TTTCTTATTTCAAAGGAAACATCTTCAAGCAATGCCAAAGTATCATTGATTTTTTGACCGATTTTATCGAAAGACTCACCGCTTACACTCTGCAAATCTTTTTGAGCATTTCTTATAAGCGATAATGCACCGTCTTTTTCGTCTGAGCCGGACAAGGAATAATATGCATCATTTAAAGAAGATAAGGTCTTTTCGTAATTATTGACAATACTTAGTTGTTCTTTTAATTTTTCGGTTTCACCGACTTTTATTTCAGCACTCTCAATATCATTGATTTGATATTTTAAAAGTTCGGTTTTGCGTGCTTTTTCACTTTCGTCGGTTTCAAGCGAAGACAGTTCTTTTCTTATTTTATTAAGATTTTTAAATTCGTCATAATAATTTGAGATTTCACTGTCGTTTTCTGCAATTTTATCAATATATAAAATATGATTATCGGGATTTAAAAGATTTTGACTGTCGTGTTGACCGTGAATGTTTACAAGTTTATTTGCAATTTCTTTTAAAATTCCGACTGTTGCGGGTTTACCGTTAATTTTAACATTACCCGAGCCCGAAAGTGATAAAATACGGACAATTAAAAGATTTCCGTCATCGTCAACATCATATCCGTTATCGTTTAAAGTTTGTTTGGCATCATCGGATAAATCACAAAAAAGTGCCGAAACTTCCGCCTTTTCTGCACCGAAACGGATTAATTCCTTTGATGTTCTCTCACCCAAAACCGCATTGATAGAGTCGATAATTATTGATTTACCTGCACCCGTTTCACCGGTAAGGCAATTAAACCCGTTACAAAAATCAATATCGGTTTTTTCAATAACGGCAATGTTTTCAATATGTAAAGATTTAAGCATTTAAAATTTTCCTTTACAATATTTTTTTAATTTCGTTTGAAAGCAATTTTGCATCGTTTTCGGTACGGGAAATAACAAAAATCGTATCGTCTCCCGCAATTGAGCCGAGCATTTTATCACTGTAAAGCGAATCAAGTGCAACAGCAACACTTGAAGCCATACCGCTGTAACATTTAATTACAACATCATTTTGGGCATAATCAGCCGATAATACATATCTGCTTATAATATCGTTAAACTGTTTTGCGTTATGTTCCGACTGACCGATATTATGACTTATATATCTGTAATTGCCGTTTTCGTCACGGCCTTTTATAAGGTGCAATTCTTTAATATCTCTTGAAACGGTGGACTGCGTTACATTAAAACCGAGTTTGTTCAGTTCATTTTGTAAATCGTCCTGTGTAAAAATTATTTTATCCTCAATAATTTGTAGAATTTTTTCCTGTCTGTTACTTTTCAACTCCAGCACTCCTTACGTCCGAAAATTTTGCCGAAAGGGTTTTAAAGAATGATTTATTATCAAGTCTGATAAGTTTAACAGTTTTTTCTGATTTGCTGATATATATTTCGGTAAAAGGTTTAATGTTAGTAACCTTTCTTCCGTCAACCGAAAGATAAATTTCGGCACGCTTTTTTGAAAACGCCTTTAATTTAATCGTTTTATTGCCGCATATAAGCATCGGTTTTGCCGAAAGCATATGCGAACAAATAGGTGTTAGGCAAAAACAGTCCATTGTCGGGTCGATAATCGGGCCGCCTGCCGCCATTGAATATGCCGTAGAGCCGGTAGGTGTTGAGGATATTAAACCGTCTGCTCTGTATTTAATATTATCACCGTCAACCGTAGCGGTAATATCAATAATTCTTGAAATATAACCGCTTGTAACAACCGCATCGTTAAGTGCCTCATACTGACCGACGATATTGCCGTTTTCTTTAACAACAATTTTCATAAGCAATCGGTTTTCAACGGAATAATTATTGTCTTTTAAATTTTCAAGGAGTCTGTACTCTCCCTGCTCGACATTTGCAAGATAACCCATGCGGCCTGCGTTAATACCGAGAATGGGCTTGTTATCGTTTGCAGCACGCTTTGCATAACGGATTATTGTACCGTCGCCGCCAATTGTAATTATAATATCTGCGGTTTTAAATAACTCGTCTTCATTCATATTACTGTAATGCGGACAACAAACATTATCGGGCAGATATGCCTCAATTCCGCATTGTTTAAATAAAAGACCGATTTTATCAACCATTTCGGAAGAGCCGTGTTTATCAAGATTTGGTATTACTGCTACTATCATGGTTAACCTCCTTTAATGCTTCGTAAGATGCTTCAACAACATCAGTTGCCGAAACGCTTAACTGATTTTTCGGTGTATTGCTTTTTCCCAAAAAGCATAAATATTCTATATTACCTTCGGGCCCTTTTATTGGTGAAAAATCAAGTCCCAAAACATCAAAACCCGTATGAGTGGCTAAATCAATAATCTTTTGGACAACTTCAATGTGTACCGATTTATCCCTTACTACACCCTTTTTGCCGACCTTATCTTTTCCTGCTTCAAATTGCGGTTTTATAAGGCATACCGCCCTGCCGTTATCCTTTAATAGTTCTCGCATTACGGGTAAAATATGAGACAACGAAATAAAAGAAACATCAACAGAAGCAAAATCAAGACTGTCCGGCACGGTTTCTTTTGTAACATATCTGAAATTAGTGCGTTCAAGATTAACCACACGGTTATCGGTGCGCAGTTTCCATGCAAGCTGACCGTAACCTACATCAATAGAAAAAACCTTTATAGCACCGTTTTGGAGCATACAATCGGTAAATCCGCCGGTCGATGCACCAATATCGGCACAGATATATCCGTTCAGGTCAATATCAAAGCAATTCATTGCCTTTTCAAGTTTAAGTCCGCCACGGCTTACATATTTTAGTGTTTCACCGCGAACTTCAATTTTATCATCGGGTTTAACGCGGTCACCCGCCTTATCGCATTTCTGATTATTTACATAAACTATTCCCGACATTATTATGGCTTTAGCTTCTTCCCTTGACTTTACAAGCCCACGGGAAAAAAGTTCAACATCAAGCCGTTCTTTATTTTGCATTTTTTCACCTGCCGAGTGTATATATTATTGAGTCAACATCAAATTGATAATTCTTAAACGCTTCGTTTACCGTCATAGCAGAAACAAATTCATTTTCTACGGCTTTTACGGTATATTTACCTTTAAAACCGTTTTGAAGAAGATATGTTCCTAAATGTTCGGCAATACCTCCGCTTTTAATACCTTCTTCGTAAAAATAAATTTCGTCATAAGAAAGCAGTTCGTTTGAAATATTCTTATTAAGCGGATAAATTTTATTAAGTTTAAGAATATCAAAAACCGTAGATTTTGAAGCATCAAAAACATTATCAAACAGTCTTCCGTAGGTAACAACACATTTTTTTGAACTGTTTAAAATCTTGGTATAATCGTCCTTAAAATCAAGGTCATATTCTGTTTTTTGCGCACCTTTTGGGTATCTTATGGCGCAAAGTTCATTGTTAATTACCGAGTCACTAATTCTGTATTCAAGTTCTTTAAAAGTTGTCGGTGAATAAATATTCATATTCGGAATACCGCTTAAAAACGAAACATCAAAAAGTCCTTGATGGCTTTCGCCGTCCTGACCGACAAAGCCGGCACGGTCAACAAGTATTTTAAGCGGAACATTTGCTATTGCGGTATCGTGTACAATTTGGTCGTAAGCCCTTTGCAGGAAACTTGAATAGACGGCAAAATACGGTTTTAATCCGCCGCTTGCAAGTCCTGAAGAAAATGTCAAGGCGTGTTGTTCTGCAATGCCGACATCAAAAAATCTGTTTTTATACTCACTTGAAAATTCATTAAGTCCCGTACCCGAAGACATAGCGGCAGTAATTGCGCATACTTTCTCGTCTTTTTCTGCTAATTTGCAAAGTGTTTTACCTACAACCGAGGAAAAGGAGTTGCCATTATTATTTTTTGCACCTTTATCAATATCAAACGGTGAAACACCGTGATAGTTTTTTGGCGAATTTTCGGCATATTCATATCCTTTTCCCTTAACGGTAACGACATGAATTAACGATGGACGGTTATAATTCTGTACAATACTAAAAAGTTCTTCCATTGTTTTAACATCGTGTCCGTCAACAGGCCCGAAATAGTTAAACCCAAGACTTTTAAAAATATTATTCCTATAAACTATTGATTTTAAAAATTCTTTAACCTTAAAAACAAAGCGATCAACAGGCTTGCCTATTAAAGGAATTTTGTTGAGGAAACGGTCAACTGCAAATTTAAAATGATGGTATCTCGGTTTGTTACGCATTTTGGTAAGTGTTCTTGCTATTGCACCGACATTACGGGATATTGACATTTTATTATCGTTTAAAATAACAATAAAATTACTTCTACCGCTTGCGGCATTGTTTAAGCCCTCAAATGCCAAACCGCCTGTTATTGCCCCGTCACCGATAACGGCAACAGCAGTACCGCTTTCACCTTTTATACATTTTGACTTATAAATTCCGTAAGCCGCAGAAACGGAGTTACTGCTATGCCCCGTTACAAATGGGTCGTATTCACTTTCAAACGGGCGCATAAAACCCGATATACCGTCCTTTTGTCTGATAGTATCAAATTGATTAAATCTGCCCGTTAAAAGTTTATGGGTGTAACATTGATGGCCGACATCAAAAATTACGGCATCCTCGGGTGCATTAAAAGCACGGTGTATTGCAACCGTTAATTCAACACTGCCAAGGTTAGAAGCCAAATGACCGCCGTTTTTTGAAACGGTATTCATTATAACATCTCTTATTTCCGCACATAATTCGTCAATTTCCGAAAGTTCAAGTTTTTTTACATCTTTTGGTGAATTGATTTTCGAGAGTAACCTATATTCCAAAATATTGTCCCCTAAAATTATTTTTTAATATTCACGAACAAGTAGGTATTCTGTAAGTTCTTTAATGTTTGAAGTGTCACCGTCAAAACGGTTTAAGATTTCAAGCGCATCGGTTGTAAGATCTTTTGCCATTTCGCGGCATTTATCGACACCTAAAATATTTACTGCCGTATTCTTTTGGTTTTTTTCGTCACTGCCAACCGGTTTACCGAGCAATTTCTGGTCACCGACAGTATCAAGAATATCGTCAATAAGTTGAAATGCAATTCCAAGTTTATCGGCATATTCACCGGCAAAGCCAATATGTTCTTCGTCCGCACCCGCAAGTACGGCGCCGCAGGTTGCGGCGGCACGGATAAGCGCACCTGTTTTTAGACGGTACATATCAAATACCGAGTCAATATCAAGTTCTTTACCCTCGCCTAAAACATCAATTACCTGACCGCCGACCATACCGTCAATTCCGGCGCAGGAAGATAAAATTTCAACCGCACGGGCAACCCTTTCAAAAGGAAGACCGAAGGTCTTTGCGGCAACACCGAAAGCATCAGTAAGAAGTCCGTCACCGGCAAGCAACGCCAACTGTTCACCGTATGTTTTATGGCAAGAGGGTTTACCTCGTCTTAAATCGTCATTATCCATCATCGGTAAATCGTCGTGAATAAGCGAATATGTATGAATCATTTCAAGAGCGCAAGCACAGTTTAAAGCACTGTCATCATCACCACCGCAAAGTTTATAAAACTCAAGCAACAAGATAGGTCTTATTCTTTTGCCACCATTTGTCAAACTGTAATTTGCCGCCTCGATAACATTATCATAACGGTTACCGCTTTTGGTCATAATCATATTAAGCCGCAAATCAATTTTAGACTTATAATCACTTATTAAATCTTTAATCATATCATTTCTCCTCATTTGCCTGCTCAATGGTTATAATTTTTTGTTTTGCTTTAAGCAGTAAATCAGAGCAGTATTTTGAAAGAGCAATACCCTTTTCATAAAGTTCAATGGACTCTTCAAGCGAGACTTCTCCGCTTTCAAGTTTTTCGGATATTTTTTCAAGTTCTTTTATAGAGTCTTCAAAATTCATATTTTTATTTTCCATAATTATTTATTCCTTTTTGTGTTTTGAACAAGGCATTCTGCCTTACCGTCATAAAGGGTAACATCAATAATATCGCCGGTATTTATTTGATTTACGGATTTTACGGTTTCGCTGTTTTTGTTTATACCCGCAAACCCTCTTGATAAAGTTTTAAGCGGACTTAATGCATCAAGTTTGGAAATTGCCGTTGATAATCTGAGATATAATGAATCCGTTTTAGATTTATAAGAGTTTTCTATTTTGTCAACAAGTAAATCAAGATTTTGTTCGGCGGTTTTTATCATATAAAACGGGTCTTTAAAGCATCCGCTTGACATTACGGAATTTAATCTTTCGTTATAAAAGCCGTATTTATATTTAAGCAATTTGGCATTTTTATCAGATAAAGCCGAGATTTTAAAAAGCAGTTCCGATTTATCGGGAACGGCGACCTGCGCCGCGTGAGAAGGTGTTGAGGCACGAAAATCGGCAACAAAATCGCTTATTGAAAAATCTGTTTCGTGACCAACGGCAGAAATTACGGGAACGGGCGATTCATAAATCTTGCGTGCAAGTTTTTCGTCGTTAAATACCGATAAATCTTCCTTTGAGCCGCCGCCCCTGCCGAGTATTATAAGATCAATATTGTTTAAAGAATATACTTTTTCGAGCATTTCAACAATATCGTCCGCAGCATTTAACCCTTGTACCAAAACGGGGCATAAAACAATTTCGCAAAGCGGATAACGCTCTGACATAATATTGATAATATCGTGAACAGCCGCACCCGTTGCGGCAGTAACAACTGCTATTCTTTTCGGATATTCGGGAAGCGGTCTTTTGGTATCGGGATTAAAAAGACCTTCTTCATTGAGTTGCTTTTTAATTCTTTCAAATTCTGCATACAGTTCGCCCTCACCGAACACCTGCATACTTGATACATAAAACTGATACTGTCCCTCTTTTTCGTAAAGAGAAACATTACCGCCTACCGTAACTTTCATACCGTCCTCAGGAACGAATTTAACACCTATGGCGGAATTTTTAAACATAACACATTTAACCGAACTATCGGCATCTTTAAGAGTAAAATACCAATGTCCGCTTGAATAATGGTTTTTAAAACCCGAAATTTCTCCGGTTACACTTAAATTAATAAGATGAAGATCATTTTCAAGAAGCGACTTAACATATAGGTTAAGTTGTTTGACGGTTAATGTATCCTTATTATTCATTTTCTTTTACAACCGACGAAAGTATTCCGTTTACAAAGGAAGCATCGTCTTTTGTGGTGAATTTTTTTGAAAGCTCAACCGCTTCGTTAATTGAAACAGAAACGGGGATATCGTCCATATAAAGAATTTCAAAAAGCGCAAGTCTTAAAACCGCAAGAGA
>JAZLFY010000224.1:0-4464 GCA_045616025.1 Acutalibacteraceae bacterium
AATTTCCGAATATGCCGGTTGACGGTCCGGACAGAAGGTTTATGGCTATGCCTGCCTACTTGGGCGGCAGATTTAATGTTTCGGGTTGTAAATGGTATGGCTCTAACATTATTAATCCGCAACGCGGACTCCCCCGTTCTATTCTTATGATTATGCTTAACGATGTTGACACTTGTGAGCCGATTGCGCTTATGTCTGCCAATCTTGTAAGTTCTGTTCGCACCGGTTGCGTGCCCGGCGTTGCCACCAAATACCTTGCAAGAAATGGTGCCGAAGTGCTCACCTGCATTGGTGCCGGCCCCGTAAGCAAAGCTTGTCAGGATGCAATTTGTCTTGAAGGCAAAGACCTTAAAGAAGTTGTAATTTTTGATATAATCAAGGAAAAAGCGCAGGCGTTCGCCGACGAAGTAATCGCCAAATACGGTCTTAAAGCGCGTGCCGCCGACACATTGGAAGAAGCGGTTAAAGCGGGCGATATTATTAGTGTTGCCGCATCTTCGGTTAAACCCGTAAACATTGAAAACAGTTGGCTTAAAGCCGGCTCGCTTATAATCTTTACCGGCAGATGCAACATCGACGAAGATTACTTCGGCTCGGCAAAACTTATTTGGGATAACCCCCGTATGCACGACGTTTATTATGACGAGCATATGGCTCTTCCCGAAAACGAGCGTTTTATAAACGGCATAGGCGTTCAAATTTACCGTATGGTAAACGAAGGTGAATTACCTCCCCTTATTGAGCAAACCGGTTTGGGCGATGTTATTTTGGGCACCAAAAAAGGCAGAGAAAACGATGAGGAGCGCATTTGCTTTACTACCGGCGGTATGCCCGTTTGGGATGTCGGTTGGTCTTACGATATTTTGCAAAATGCGAAAAAGATGGGACTTGGCACAACACTTAAACTTTGGGACTCACCGGAACTCGGATAATATAAAGCCGTACAAAACCTATTCGTTAAATACATACTTAAAGCAACAAAAAACAGACTGATATTAAAATCAGTCTGTTTTTTTATTTACTGTTATCGTTTAGAAGCCGAAGTCTTCCGAAGTGTAGTTGGGATTGCCATATTCGGCATCTCCTGTTCCGTCGGAGTAAAGTCCCGAAGAGAGTCTGAATTTGAAATCAATCGCATAACCGTAACAACGTTTATCGTCAACATCAAATACCTCACCGGGTGTATCGGCATCTTCGGTAAGAATTACGAAAGCGTAAATCTTAACAGTATTTCCAAGGTCGCGAGGTGCAATATCGTAATCGTCAAGACCGAAAGTATACATACCGTTACCGTCGGATTTAACATAATCCATTGTAATCATACCAAAACCGTCACGGTAAGAAACGTCAATTAAAAATCCTACATAAGCATACTCGTCAAGATTATCAATCTTTGCGTGAAGTGAAAGTATGTAGTCGTCGGTCTGTTCCGCCTCAACTTCAAGCATATCGGCATAGCCGAATGCTTTATTAAACAAATCGCTTGCCTTGACAGAATATTTATTTAACATTACCTTGTCAACACAATCTTTAAAGGTGGAATCTTTGCTTTCCCAAACCTCACGGTTATCGGCAAGAAGTTTGAAGTTTCTTTGTGTGATTACGGTTATCGGTGTTCCGTCTTTTGAAATATAGTTTTCAATAAACGGTATTACCTCTTCGTCAACTTCCTTTTTAATTATCTTTGCATCGGCAATAAGTTTTGAAACCGAAATTTCGGCTATTCTGTCAATAAACTGTTTCTGACGGTCGGTAAACACCTTATAGGTTGAGTCAAGAGCAACTAATTTTTCGTAATTATCAACAGTTGCCTCGGTTATAAGTTTACCGCCGACTTTAAGATTATTGTCTATAAAGTTATTTGCCGTTGCCTTATCCGAAATACATGCCTTTGCATCGTTGATAAGATTTACCGTGCTTGTGCCGATAAGTTCGTCAACCTGCTCTCTTTCGGTATCGTCAAGGTCATTATAAAATGCCGTTTCGCAAGCCGCTACCTTTTCGCAATTATCAAATGTTGCCGATGTAATCAAATACCCGTCATCATCTGTAAGGTATTGTTTTACAAATTCAAGAGCTTTTTTATCATCTAACATATCTATTGCTTTTTCTATCATTTTGTCAACCGTTTTGGTGACGCCAAGTGAGAAAAGCTTAGAAGATATTGCCTGCTTTTGAGCATCCTCAAACTCCTTCCAAATTGAATCTGCAGATGCAATTTGTTTGCAGTTTGCTTTTGTGACTTCAGTATAAACCTGACCGCTTCCGCTAAAATAATTGTTAATAAATTCGTTAACGAAAGCATCTTCTTTTTTAGATACTATTTCACCCGTATTGCTATCATAAGTAAGATAATATCCGTCTGTATATTCGTCGGATTTAACATACTCAAGTGCCGCCGCCGATGCGTTTGTGCTAATCACACATTCACGGTCAAGCGTGAAAGCAATTTTAGCATCACTGTTTAATGTGCCTAATTTAACGGTTTGGTTGGGTCCCACATAAACATTAACGCCCTTGTTTCCGTAAACCTTTGCACTACCCGAAAGTTTTACAGTTTCGGTAACCGGAGTAGTGGAATTTATTATGGTATGTATACCACCTGCATTAAGTCCGTTTGTCGGCTCAAAGTCGCTGTCGCAGGTTATTGTACCGCCGCTCATATCAAACGCTCCGGCTTTTGCATCATTCCAAACAAAGACATTACCGCCTTTGTAAGCAGTACTGCATGAACCGTTTTTGATGGTGCCGCCGGTCATTGTAACCTTGGAATAGACGCTGTTAACCGATAAGTTTCCGCCGCCATGGGCGAGTGCCTGACCGTTTTCGATAAGTGCATCGCCTGAAATATTCATTTTTGTTGCAGCAAAAATATTACCGCCGTGGCCGTCACCCGATATACCGGCTTTCGGATATGCCTTACCGCCTGTAATTGTGCCGCCGGTCATATTAATTTCAGCATTAGCACCGCCGGCATAAATATTACCGCCTATACCAAAGCAGGTGCCGTTTGCAATCATACCGCCCGACATATTGAATTTGGCACTTCCGTTAATAAAAAGATTGCCGGCGTGATGTGACGATTCCTCCGTAGTAGCGGCACAGGTGGTAGTACCGTCCTGAATTGTACCGCTTAAAAGATTAATTGTTCCTGCAATTGCGGAAATTCCGCCGCCGCCGCCTTTGGAAGAACTGACGGAGCCGGTTGCAGTACCGCCGATTATCCTTGTACCGTTAATGGTGAGTGTACCGCCCGAATTAACTTTTCCTGCAACACCGTATGTTGCTTGTGAATTATATGCATTAAGCGTACCGCCATAAAGGTTTACTCTTGCATGGTTATTTACCTGTATTCCTGCAGCATATGTTGCTTTTGCGGCAGCAATTATGTTGCCGTTATAGAAATTGAATGTTGCTGCAGAAACAATAGCTGCACTATCAATTATACAACTTGAGGCATCAAAGTTACCGGCATAAATATTAATGGTGGAGGTAGTAGAGGTGTTGTAAATAAGCGCACCTGTAAATGTACTGTTGTTTATATTGGCTTTAACCGTTCCCCACTCATTTTCACTGTGACAATCGGTAATTGAAAGTGAACCCTTACCGCTTGACTTTGTAATTGCTTTTACACCTTCGCTTGTATATGTTTTACCGTTAAGACAGATATTTGAATAACCGTCTTCATTAGGTGTATATGTTTCGGTAACGGTTGAATTGCCCGTCAGATAATAGTTACCCTGTCCTAAAGAAGGCAAAGCAGAAACACCTGTAAATGCAACATTTGTATGGTTTTGACAACCGTAGGTGCCGCATTCAAGACAGTGATAATGTCCCGTAGCAATAACACAGTTTACCGTACCCAAAGAACAGGTAACGGTGAATTTGTTTGCCTTGTTAAGAGATGTTGCCGTAATAACATTACCCGATACAGAAATACCGTCCTTTGTTGTAAAGGAAACGTTGGTAATTCCGCTGAATTCGTTTGCAAGATTAAGTGTACCACCGGTTGAAGCAATGTTAAAGTGCTTGTAATTATCCCTATCAAAAGCGGGGTTAACCATACCTACCGTATTGTTATAGGGTAAATCGGAAATCTCGCCGCCTCTGGGTGCTATCGGATCAGGCTCAACATCTTGGGTGGCAGACAAAGCAAGGTCATTGCCGTTCTTTACAACATAAAGTGAAGCATCGTTGCTTTCAAAGAATTTTCTGTATGCCGCCGCATCTTTTGCAAATACACCGGGTTCGTCCATACGAACACCGATTTTTGCCGATGTGATATTTGAAACCGAAAGACCGCAAACCGTAGCGGCTTCTGTACCGGTGCCCGATTTTGCGATATAAAGATCGCTCATAACCTTTTCGGCTTTGCCCGTTTCTTCATTATAAGTGCTTTCGGCAATATTTCCGGTAATACGCGCGCCGCCCGAAATATTTAACATATTTACTACACTTGTTGAA
>JAZLFY010000225.1:0-3048 GCA_045616025.1 Acutalibacteraceae bacterium
CATTTTTTTACTCCTTTTCAATAGTTATTACGCAGTCGGGACACATCGTGGCGCAGGATGCACAGCCGATACAAGCCGCTTCATCCGTAACCGATGCAGGATGATGTCCGTTCTTGTTAATCACATCAGTTGAAATTTGAACGATTTTTTTCGGGCAGGCGGCAACACACAGTCCGCAACCCTTACAGGTGTCGATTTTGAAGGTTATTTTTACCATTTTCAAGTTCCTTTCATATAATAATTGTTTTAAAAATGTTTATTTAGTTCTATCGGGAAAAGATTTGGTATTTCCCCGTTTAGTTCACCTATTAGCGCACCGTCAACCGCCGTAAAGGCAATCGGCAAGCTGCAGACACGGGATACATCCTTTGCAAAGGCGAGTGAATTAAGCACCGTTTTTGCCGTGGTTTCCCCGCCTAAATTTGAGTTATTTACAATCGCCGTAAAGGGAATTTTGCAGGCATTTTCTATTTCTTCTTTTATTTCGAGTATCGATTCGGTATCGGGTGTAAGCGGTCGGTAGCAGTTGATTACAAGAAACATCTCGTAATTGTTTTCCGCCGTAATTGCGGGGGCAATTCTGCCGAGTGCCAACGCACCCCTTTCGTCACCGCCTATATCAAGAACGGCGGTTATGCTTTTATCGTCGGTAAGTGCATATATTTCCTGCGGAAGCGCGGGAAAATCGACATTACTGTTTGCAAATTCCGAGCAGATAAGCCGAATACCGTTTTGCTCTAAAAGATTTATGCTGTCTTTTGCACGAAAATAGGGGTTTACTATATCAAGGTCGGCAAGTGCAACATTTTCCGTTTGCTTTTTAAGTGCAAGTGCATAGTTTACGGCAATACTTGTTTTGCCGCTTCCGTAATGTCCGCAAAACAGAGTTAATCGTTTACTGTCCATTTTTACCTCTATAAAAGATTTCTTTGAATTTTTCCGCTTGTTGTTTTGGGTAGACTGTCCCTGAATACAACTATACGGGGATATTTATAGGGTGCGGTATGGGTTTTAACATAATTCTGAATTTCGGTTTTAAGTTCTTCTGTCGGCTCGGTGCCGTCAATAAGTACGACACTTGCCTTAACGACCTGTCCGCGCACCTCGTCGGGAGCGGCAGATACACCGCATTCAAGAACATAGGGAAGTTCCATAATAACGCTTTCAATTTCAAACGGACCTATGCGGTAGCCGGAGGACTTAATAACATCGTCCACCCTGCCGACATACCAATAGTAGCCGTCCCCATCGCGCCACGCAGTATCGCCCGTATGGTAATATCCGTCTTTCCAGACATCTGCCGTTTTTTCGGGTTCTCTAAAGTATTCAACCGCAAGTCCGCAGGGGCAACCGTCCTTAATATTAACAACGATTTCGCCGATTTCACCTGCTTTGACAGACTCGCCCTTTTCGTTAATTATATCAACATCGTAAATCGGGGCAGGTTTACCCATAGAGCCGATTTTATGCGGAGCGCCGACAAGATTTCCAATTATCATTGTGCTTTCGGACTGACCGAAGCCCTCAAGTATCTGAAGTCCCGTGGCTTCTTCAAACCGTCTGTAAACCTCGGGGTTTAGTGCCTCGCCTGCGGTGGTCATATGCTTAACCGAAGATAAATCGTATTTTGAAATATCCTGATGTATCATAAGGCGCAGCATGGTAGGCGGCGCACAAAATGTAGTAATACGGTATTTTGCAAACATCGGCAGAATTTCCGAAGCATCAAAGCGGTCAAAATCGTAAACAAAGGTCGGTGATTCGCAAAGCCATTGACCGTACAGTTTACCCCACATTGCCTTTGCCCAACCGGTGTCGGATATTGTGAAGTGCAATCCGTCCGGGTCAACACAGTGCCAATATTTTGCCGTATGAAAATGTCCAAGCGGATATTTGTAATTATGTACGGCAATTTTCGGGTATCCCGAAGTGCCGGAGGTGAAGAACATAAGCATTGTATCGTCTCCGCCTGCAGAGTTTTCATCCCTGCCGAAATGGGAACTGTACAAAACATATTCCTCGTCAAACGGACGCCAGCCGTCACGCTTTCCGCCGACAATTATTTTATTCTTAACCGAGGGGCATTTTGCCGCGGCAAGTTCCGCCTGTTCGGCGGTATCACCGTCCGCCGTGCAGATAATTGTGTTTATCTCTGCCGCATTAAAGCGGTATTCAAAGTCGTGCTGGAGCAGTTGATTTACCGCAGGAATTGCAACCGCACCGAGTTTGTTAAGTCCCAAAACGGCAAACCAATACTGATAGTGGCGTTTCAGAACAAGCATTACACGGTCGCCCTTTTTAATGCCTATTGATTTAAAATAATTCGCACATTGAGAGGAAGCGCGTTTAATATCGGTAAAGGTAAAACGGCGCTCGGTTTTATCGTTTGAAATATGAAGCATAGCAAGTTTTTTCGGTTCTTTTCTTGCTATTTCGTCAAGTATATCAAAAGCAAAGTTGAAATTTTCGGTATTCTTGAACTTAATTGAAGTCGGTGTGCCTTTTTCGTTTTCGGTAACTTCAATATATTTCTTATAAACTCTTTCTTTTGTGTCCTTTTTATATTCGGAAGCCGCCGCAATTTCCTTTGAGGGTGTAAGTTCGGGTATCGGCTCGCCCGTCGGATTAAGGACTATGGCATAGAAATTACAGTCCTCACCGTTTACGGCAATCATTCCGTGGGGTGTGCCGCTGTCGTAATAAATACTGTCGCCGGGGCCCAACACTTCCTTATGAGAGCCGATTTGCACCTGAAGATGTCCCGTTATTACAATATCGCATTCCTGCCCTGCGTGGGTGGTAAGTTCAATATCGTTATGTTCGGCTTCTTCGTTATATTTACAGCATACATAAAGCGGCTCGGCTATTCTGTTCTGAAAAGAAGCGGCAAGGTTATAATAAACCATTCCGTGTGCCTGCTCTATTTTCTGTCCTGCACCGTTTTTGGTTAAGATATATGATTTAAGTGTAGGGCTTATACCTTCAATAATATCGGTAACATCGACACCGAAAGCAAGTGCGCATCTGTAAATAAATGCAAAGTTAAGG
>JAZLFY010000226.1:0-1718 GCA_045616025.1 Acutalibacteraceae bacterium
CAATGGCAAGCACCACAAAAATTATGACGGCACTGCTCCTGTGTGAAAGCGGACTTGATTTAAACAAAACCGTTACGGTATGTAAAGAAGCGGTATTAACCGAGGGTACACCAATGGGGCTTAAAGCAGGGGATACGGTCAAACTTTCCGATTTGCTTTACGGTATGATGTTATCTTCGGGTAATGATGCCGCAAATCAAACGGCAATAACGGTGGGCGGCAGTATAGAAAACTTCGTAAAACTTATGAACGAAAAGGCAAAATCGTTAAACCTTAATTCAACAAGTTTTGAAACACCGTCGGGACTTGACGGCGAAAACCACTATACTACTTGCAGAGATTTAAGTTTGCTTACCGTAGCGGCATTAAACTGTGAGGCATTAAGGCAGGCGGCAGGAACAAAAAGCATTTCGCTTTATTACGGCACGCCTACTAAAAAACATACACTTATAAACCACCACAAATTACTCCGTACCGAAAATGATGTAATCGGTGTTAAAACCGGTTTTACAAAAAAGGCAGGCAGATGTCTTGTAACTGCCGCACAAAAAGACGGTAAATATTTAATTGCCGTTACACTTAACGATAAAAACGACTGGCAAGACCATAGAAATTTGCTTGATTACGGTTTTGAAAAACTGCAAAACACGGTCAAAATTGAAGAGCAGAATTTAAGTTTCAATTCATTGAGCGGAGATAATATTTCGGTTAAAATTCCGCCCTTTTCGGTTAGTTCAAACAGTAATAATCAAATCACCCGAAAAATCAAAATACCTAAAAAAACATACAAAAATGTCAAGGTGGGCGATATTATCGGCTATGCTGATTATATTTACGAAAACCGAATTATAAAAACATTACCGATAACGGTGACAAAAATAAAAAAAGTGAAAAAAACAAGCATTTTAAAAAGGATATCGGTTAATTTCAGAATGCTGTTTACTTCCGTTTAGGAGCGAGTATGAAAGAAATAAAAATAAGACTTCAAAAACACCTTTCCGCCTGCGGTGTTGCTTCACGCAGAAAAGCCGAAGAATTAATACTTGAAGGCAAGGTAAAGGTCAACGGCAAAATTGCAAATTTGGGCGATAAGGTTGACCCCAAAAGAGATAAAGTGACCGTCAGGGGAAAGGCAGTTTTTTCTTCCGACCAAAAGCGGTATATTATGCTTAATAAACCCCGTGGATATGTAACAACGGTAAGTGACGAATACGGCAGAAAAACCGTTATGGATTTGGTTAAAGATTTAAACGAAAAGGTATATCCCGTAGGCAGACTTGATAAAGACAGCGAAGGGTTGCTTTTCCTTACTAACGACGGCGAACTGGCAAACCTGATAACCCGTCCGAAAAGCCATGTTAATAAGACCTATCATGTTACCGTCGGCGGCGCGGTAAGCGACGAACAAATCGAAACTTTATGTTCAGGTGTGGTAATTGACGGCAGAAAAACATTACCCTCGGATGTTTTTGTTATCGAGCGCAAAACCGACCGCACGGTGCTTGGGTTTATAATAACCGAGGGCAGAAACCGTCAAATAAGAAAAATGTGCGACACGGTAGGGCTTAAGGTGCTTCGCTTAAAACGGGTTGAAATTGCCGGTGTTAAAATGGGTGGACTGAAACTCGGTGCCTACCGTGACCTTAACGAAAGGGAACTTACACGGCTTCAAAGCATTACCGCTTCGGAGGTGGAAAATATATGATTACCGTTTTACC
>JAZLFY010000227.1:0-3984 GCA_045616025.1 Acutalibacteraceae bacterium
CGAAATTCCGCCGCTTTATCTTGATATGAAGGTTTATGAATACCTTAATTTTATTTACGACTTAAAAAAGGTTAAATTCCCCAAAAAACCGCACATTGAAGAAATAATGCGGCTTATAGGAATTGATAATGTTAAAAACCGGCTTATCAAAAATCTTTCAAAAGGTTATCGCCAGCGTGTCGGTTTTGCGCAGGCACTTGTCGGAAACCCCGATGTGCTTATTCTTGACGAGCCGACGGTCGGTCTTGACCCGAAACAGATTATTGAAATTCGCACACTTATCGAGCGGTTAAGTAAAAACCACACAATAATCGTTTCTTCCCACATCCTTTCGGAAATTCAGGCGGTATGCAAACGCGTTATTATTATTAATAAAGGAACACTTGTTGCCGACGGTAATTTGGACGAACTGTCAAATAAGGTTTCAAACGGCAGTGCGCTTAATATCTCGGTTAAGGGTGCAGAAGAATTAGAAAAAAATTTATCCGAAATACCGTCTGTTAAATCGGTAAAACAGGTTCGTGTTAACCCCGACGGTACGGTTGATTATGAAGTTACCCCGAATGAAAGCACCGATATAAGAGAAGCGGTGTTTGATGCCGTAACAAAACAAGGCGGCAAAATTCTTAATCTTGCAAACGACAGTACAACGCTTGAACAAATTTATTTGCGGCTTACCGAAAATGTCGATAATACGGACGCTTTGGCACTTTTAAATGACGGTAACGCCGAAGAAAAGGAAGAAAAGGAGGAAGAAGAAAATGAAAGCGATATTTAAAAAAGAGTTTAAATCTTATTTTAATAATCCAATAGGTTTTATTATTCTTGCCGTTTATTATTTCTTTTTAGGTTCCTATTTTTCCCTTATTTACAGTTACGGTGCTTCAAATGTTGAAGATGTAATTCTTGCAATGACAATGGTTATAATCTTTACCGTTCCCGTAATGACAATGCGGCTTTTAAGTGAAGACCGCCGCCAGAAAATTGACCAGGCATTATTTACTGCGCCGGTTAAGTTATTCTCCATAGTTCTCGGTAAATTCTTTGCGGCATTTGCACTTTATGCTTTGTGCTTTGCGCCTACCGTTATTTTTGAAATAATCGTTTCTGTATATGTAGGGCTTAAACTTACCGCCTATTTATATGCACTTTTGGGTGTTTTGCTTTTGGGCGGTGCGCTTATTTCAATTGGTATGTTTATTTCCGCCCTTACCGAAAGTATGGCGGTTTCGGCGGTTATAACGCTTATCGTAAACATTATCGTTATTTATATGGGCAGTCTGGCTTCCATAATCAATAATTCAACCGTAACAACAATTGCCGAAAAAGCGGCATTTATTGATGTGGTACAGAACTTTTCAAAGCAACTGTTTTCAGTCCCCGATATAGTCTACTTTTTAAGTATAATAGTCGGTTTCTTATTCCTGTGCGAGCGTTCACTTGAAAAACGCCGCTGGTCTTAATTTGCGGGAGGTAAAAATTTATGAGTAAGTTTTTTGAAAAATTTAAAAATTCCCGCAGTGAAAAGGTAAGAAACAGTGCGTTTTTGCGCCGCGGCGGATATTCACTCCTTATTACCGTAATTGTTTTGGCGGCAATTATTCTTGTTAATTTCCTTGTTTCGTCACTTTCAAAAAAGGTGCCCCTTGAATTTGATATGACGACGGATAAGGTAAACAGTATCAGTGACGACAATAAAAAATTCATTAAATCGGTTAAAGACGAGGTAAACATTATCGTTTGCGCCGCCGAATCGACATACAGTAATAATCTTATGAGTTATTGCCAGCAGGCATATAATACAATCGGCAACACTATTTATTTTGATCAAACCGTCAGTTTTATTAATAAGTACGGCAATTTAAACGGTAATTTAAAGGTTAAATATGTTGATATGCAATCAACCGAATTTGCTGCATTAAGTCAAGCATATTCAAGTTTGAATTTGGCATACGGCGATATACTTGTAACCTGTCAAAAGGGTGAAAACGAAAAGGTAAAACGCCTTTCGTTTAACGATATTTACACCACAACCGACCCGACGGGTTATGCCGCTTACGGGCAGGACAGTTACACCGTTTCTGGCAATAAGGTTGAAAATGCACTTTCGGGCGCAATTTCTTATGTTATAGGCGAAAAAGAATATAAAGTCGGACTCATAAAAGGTCACAGCACCACCGATAACACCGCAACCTATGTATCACTTCTTAAAGCCAATAACTGCGAAGCCGTTACTATTGACGACACCGTTATATCAAAGCTTTCAGATGACCTTTCGGCAATAGCAATAGTTTCCCCGACCAACGACTTTACAAGTGCGGAAATTGAAGTTATTTCCGACTTTCTCGAAAAAGGAAAAGGACTTCTTTATATCGGCGATGCCGCCGTTCCGGCACTTCCGAATATGTATGAATTCCTTTCGGAGTGGGGCATTGATATTGAAGAAGGACTTCTCTTTGAAACTGACTCCGAAAGGATACCAAGCGAAAAGCAAAGAAGTGCGCTTTTCAGTCTGCCGACCAACTCATCTCTTACCGAAAATATGAACGGTTTTGTTACCGGCTTTAATATTCCGATTATAAAAGGCACACCGGTTGACACCGAAATTACCGTTACCGAAATCGCTTCTACACTTGAAACTGCCGTTACTGTACCCGTAGGTGCAGGGGATGATTACAGCGATTACAGTCAGTCGGATATGAAGAGTTTTTGCACCGCAATTAAAGCAAGCAAAGAAACCGAAAACGGCAAAGCCAACATCGCCGTTTTAAGCAGTGTTGAATTCATTTATTCCGACTGGGCGGAAAACCAAAACATTTCCAATAAAGATTTGGTATTAAGAATAAGCGAAAATCTTTGCGGCGCCGATAAATCGGAGTTCAGTTTTGTTGAAAAATCACTTACCGAAGAAACTTATTCAAACGAAATTGATGCCGCAGGAACACAGAGAATTCGTATAATCTTTATGTGGGTTTTACCGATAGTTCTTATAGTTGTCGGTATTGTAATCTATATCAGAAGAAGGAACGCACGATGAGTGAAGAAAAGTTTGATAATACCGAAAGTACCGTGTTTTCCGCACCTGCCGAGCATAACGATAAAAACACAAAAGACCCCAAAGGTCGGCGTACCAAAACCGTTATTATAAGCATTATTTGTGTTCTGTTGCTTGTCGGAATAATCTTTGCGGTTATAAAATTTATTCCCGATAAAAAAGAAAAAACCGCCAAAGATAATACCGTAAAAATAACCGAAATTGATGTTTCGGCGGTTGATACGGTATCGGTCACGGCAGGGGAAGAAACCTTTAATCTTTATAAAAAAGAGGCAGACGGCGAAACAAAGTGGTATGTCAGTGATATACCCGAAGAAAAAACGGGTACAGACAGTACAAAGAATTTTGTTGAGGCGCTTTGCAAAATTTCGGGCACAAAACTTACGGGTGAAGATAACGACACGGTTTACGGTTTTACGACACCGAGATTTTTAATAGAGATTAAATCGGCAGACGGTGTTCTTGCCACCCTTACCGTAGGAAACGAGGCAGGGGAGATAACCTATCTTAAATCGCACGGAAATGTTTCGGGCAATTTTTCGATTAATAGTGAAACGGCAACCGCCATTTGCAAGACAAGACTTGACCTTGCAAATAAAGACCCTTATGTTCCTGCCGAATTTAAAACCGATGTTTCGGCTTATAAGGACGAGGGCGGCGCACTTTTAACCTTTGATTCGCTTTCCCTTTCGGGCAGTAAGTACGAGGGCACATCCTTTGTCTTTGTACCGAACACCGACGAACTTATAAAAGAAACCGTACCTTATTTGGTAAGCGCACCTGTAAAGACCTATGCTTCAAATGTCAATTCAGTGCTTAAACTCTTTACCGATTCATTATCCGTTGAGGGCGTTTACAGTTTAAATGCAGGCGAAGAAGACCTGCAAAAGTTCGGTCTTGATAATCCGACAATGGAGGTTAAACTTTCT
>JAZLFY010000228.1:0-2861 GCA_045616025.1 Acutalibacteraceae bacterium
AGGGGTAAGTCAGGGACACTCCGATGCCATAAGAAGAATTGAGGGGGTAATTGATGCCCGTCAGTACACCGTTCCCGTAAATGAAACGGTAAATGCAGTGCGCGGCGGCGATAAAACCGATTTTACCCCACGGCAGAAGCATTTAAGGGAGTGCTATGTTGTTGTAAGCGAAAATGCCGACAAAGAAAAAATCGAGCAACAGATAAAATCTATGCCCGATTATTTTGAGCCGTACGATACAACCGTAACATTTATTACAAAAGAAGAAATGCAAAAAAACCACAGCGAACTTCCCCACGGCGGAAATGTAATTACCACCGGCAAAACGGGTAACGGACATCTTCAAACGGTGGAATACACCCTTAAACTTGACTCTAACCCCGAATTTACGGGAAGTGTTTTGGTTGCCTTTGCCCGTGCCGTATATAAGTTAAACGGTAAGGGAGAAACCGGCGCAAAAACCGTTTTTGATGTTCCGCCTGCTTTACTTTCAAACAAAACCGCGGAAGAATTAAGACACGGAACACTATAAGTGAAACTTGACCTATTTGCCTCCCCTGCCATAAGGGGAGGCAAACAGGAAAAATATATTTATAATCCCTCGGGATTTTATTTCCCGAACAGTTTTTCGGCAAATGGCACATGGTCCACCATAAAGGTTTTGCCGTTTAAATATTCAAGTATTCCGGCAGGGGTGGAGAAGAAAAACGACAGTTTATAGGAATAAAGTGCCTGACCTTTAAAGCCGGCTTTTTTATCCTCTTTATGCACGCCGTATTTGGTGTCGCCCACAAGCGGAAGTTTGATGTTTGCCATCTGCGCTCTTATTTGGTGGGTTCTGCCCGTAAGCAGTTCGATTTCAAGAAGAGAAAGTCCGTTTTTCTTCTTTATAAGGCGGTATTTTGTCTTAATTGCCTTTCCGCCGTTTTCGGTTTTTGAAAGGGTTACTTTATTCTTTGCCTCGTCCTTTTTTAAATACCCCTCAAGCACGGCGGTTTTTTCTTTCGGTACACCGTGAACAGCGCACAAGTACCGTTTATCAATCTGTCGGAGTTTTATTTTTTCGCAAAGAATTTTAAGTGACTCGGCATTTTTTGCCGCAATAACTATTCCTGCGGTGTTGCGGTCAATACGGTTTGCAAGCGCCGGCTTAAATGTGTTTTCTGTTTCGGGGTTATATTCGCCCTTTTCGTAAAGGTAGCGTGTAATTCTGCCTATAAGGGTGTCGTTATATTCGGTTTTATCGGGGTGGCACAAAAGTCCGGCCCCCTTATTTGCAAGCAGGATATTTTCGTCCTCATAGACAATATCCAGTTCCTTTCCTGCCTTTAAAAAGTCGTAATTCTTTTTTGAATTTTCAAAAAATTCGTCACTTATATAAAGGTCAACACGGTCGCCCACTTTAAGATGTGTTCCTATTTCACACCGTTTGCCGTTGACCTTTATCCGCTTTAAGCGGATATATTTATACATAAGTCCCGTTGGTAATTCGGGGCATAATTTGGACACAAATTTATCAAGCCGTTTGTCCTTATCGTTATTTTCCACTAATACTGTTTTCATAACTGTTGATTTTACACGCTCCTTTCTGTATAATATATTTAAAAGTTTTAAAAAGGCGGTCGAAAAATGGCAAATAATCTTCACGAAGGACACAGACAGCGCATTATTAAAGAATACCTGTCTGTCGGGTGGAATGAACACACACCCGAACACAAAATTCTTGAAACTCTGCTTTTTTACTGCGTTCCGCGTGTTGACACAAATCCGCTTGCCCACGAACTTTTAAACCGTTTCGGCAATATTGCCAATATTCTTGATGCACCGGTAGAAGAACTTTGCAAATTTAAAGGGTTAAGCTGTCACGGTGCAGCGCTTCTTAAAATGATTATTCCCGTTTCAAAAATTTATCTTAAAGAAAAGCAGGAACAAGCACCCGATTTTGCCGATTATGACGATATCGGCGATTTTCTGCTTGAACGGATGTCCGGTCTGACCGAAGAAAAATCTGCCGTTCTGCTTTTGGCACCCTCGGGCAAATTTATTGATTTTAAAATACTTTCAAGCGGTGATGTCGGCTCGGTCGGTGTTTCGATAAGAGATTTACTTAAAGTCTGTCTTGATTGCCACGCGGAAATTATTGTGCTTTGCCATAATCACCCGGGCGGCGTTGCCCTGCCTTCGGGTATGGATGTGGCATTTACCGAGCATCTTATAAGGGCGCTTGACAATACGGGTATCCGTTTGATTGACCATATAATAATTGCCGACTGCGATTATATTTCAATGTCGCAAAGCAAGGAATACTCACATCTTTTTACTTAATTTTAATACTATGTATATATATTGTCAAATAAAAAAAGGGCAAGTTGTTTGCGGAGTGTTTTCCGAACACTCCGCAGCGAAATAAATCCCTATCGGGATTTTCGATATGCCCTATGGGCTCGATATGTCCTGCGGACTCGATATGCGCTACGGCGCAAGAGGGATTTATTTCATATCGAAATTTGCGAGAGCAAATTATATCGAGTTTGCCAAAGGCAAACATATCGCTAAAACATTTATCAAATAAAAAAGGCACAGACCATTCGGTCTGCGCCTTTTTTACATCCAAAATTAGTCTTCGGAAATTGCGTCAACAGGGCAACCTGCCGCACAAGCACCGCAACTGATGCATTTTTCTGCATCAATTTCAAAATGAGAATCGCCTTCAGCGATAGCATCGCAGGGGCAACCTGCTGCACAAGCACCGCAGCTGATGCATTCATCGGAAATCTTGAAAGCCATTGTTTACACCTCCAACGTGTATTAAAAAATAATAATTCTCTTTTATTAGACCCTAAGGTCCGAGAAGTATTGTA
>JAZLFY010000229.1:0-3559 GCA_045616025.1 Acutalibacteraceae bacterium
AAGACATGGATTTTGTTGCTTTTAAGTAATTCCCAAACCCCGTCTTTATCTTTTTAAACATCGGTTGTTTACCTTTCAGTTATTTTCCATTTCCCCGAGCATCTCAACTATGTTTTCAACATATTCCTGACCGCCCTCGGGACCAACCTTATTACAGAATATTGATGCACTGTATCCAAGACCTTCAACACCCTGTTTAGTGGGCAAATAACTGCCGAGTTCGTCGCCTGCAAGTTGAATTAAGAAGGTTTGAATAAAGGGGCTTCTTGCCTGAATTCTGTGCATATAGTCCATATAAAGTTCAAATCTTGTGGTTGCAAAAGCAATTTCGCCCACACGAACGGTATGAATTTTTGTTGTAAGATAGGGTTCTTTTTGGAGTTCTTCATATCGTTCAATAGCACCGGCATTTTTAGCCCTTATCGTGTTAAGACGGGATTTAAGAACGCGGTATTCTTCGGGTGAATTGTTTTGAACATTTTTAATTGCATCTTCAATTGCAATAAGATTATTCTTGCATCTGTCAATATCCGCTTCGGTTATCTGACGCTTTGTAAGTTTAACCTCTCTGCAAATGTGGGTAACGGGAACTTCTTTTTGAATATCTTTTTTCGCCCAGGGATAAACATCTCTTATTCCGTTTAAAATTCTTTCGGCAACATCAAGGCGTTCGCTCATAATCTTGTTAAAGTAGTCCTTACCCTTTTTATCGCTTATTTTTTCCGGGTCATAACCCATACCGTATTTAAGAGTCATACGGCGAATTTGTGCATCTTTATAATGCAAAAGACGGGGTGACAAATCGCCTGCCGCCGCACATTGCGCCAAAACATAAACATCTTCGCCGTATTCTTCTTTTACATTATTTCTAACCTCGTTCCAATAGTCGGCAGATATTCTGACTAAATGTTCGCCTATCTGACTCGGACACGGAACATTAACAACCATACCCGTAAGTTTATCGTTTGCATCAAAGGTAAACATAAGGTTAAGGAAATGGTCTGCACCTGCTTCGTAACCTGCAAAATCAGGGTCATTGGTTTTGCCGTACATAGCGGCATAACCGTTTGGCGCAACCGCCAAAGGATTTCCCTTACCCTTATCAACAAGATATCTTGTTCTGCGGGAGTGACCGACAACGGCATAACCGTAGCCGAATGCCATACCGCCTTCTTTTCTGTTTTCCCACGCTTCGACAATCGCCTCGGCTGCAAGGTGGGCAATGTGTGCCTTTACCTTATAACCGGGATAAATTTCAACACCGTCGGGTGAAGTTTTAGGCGTATCACGGTAGTCAAGACTTGTATGGGTATGTGTTGCATTAAATATTATGTGTTCAGTAGGAATTTCCGGATTGATTTTTTTGATTTCTTCGACAATATCCGTAGAAATACCGTTACGGATAGACGGCAGGTCGCAAGAGCAGAAAATTATAACACCCTCGCCGCTTTGCAAACAAAGTGCGGTAGTATAAACCGGATCAAGAACATCCTCTGCTATTCTGCAATAAACCTGTCCCTGCAATGATACATTTTCGTTTCTTATGGTAATTTCTCTTTTACCCCAACCGATTTTTAAGCGTTCCATTTTAATCCTCCAAAATTATGCTTCGTCTTTAGCTTTCATTTCTTCAAGAATTTCAAGCCATGCTTCAACAATCTGCTGACCGCCTTCGGCACTTACCATATTATCGAAAAGTGAAGCACTGTATCCTTTGTTTGCAATACCCTTATTGGTAGCAAGATAGTTACCGTTTTCTTCGCCTGCAAGTTGAACGACAAAGGTTTGAATAAACGGACTTCTCGCCTGTACTCTATGCATAAAGTCCATAAAAAGTTCAAATCTTTCGGTTACAAATGCAATATCACCGATTTGTACACAGTGAATTCTTGAAGGTAAGGTCGGTTGTTCATTTTGATTACCGTATCTTGTAAGGGCGCGTTCATTTCTGCCCTTAATTGAATTATAGCGTGAAATTGCCGCATTAACTTCTTCTTTGGGTGTCGTTGAAATATCGGGAATTTGATTTTTAAGGTTTTCGATATTATTGCGCAACCACTCTGCTTCCTCGTCGGTAATCATACGGCGTTTAAGGTCAAGCACTTTTGTTTCGTGACGAACAGGGAAAGATTTTCTGATATCTTTTTTAGCCCATGAATAAATTTCTTTAACACTTTCGATTATACGCTCTGCAATATCACGGCGTTCGCCCATAACCTTAATGTATTCTCCCTCGGTAGTAACAATTTTGCCGTCATAATCGTCGGGAACACCGTATTTATATTCAAAACGGCGTCTTTGTGCATCTCTATAATGCAAAATACGGGGTGAAAGGTCACCTGCGGCGGCACACTGCGGAAGAACATAAACATCTTCGCCGAATTCCTTTGCAACCTCCACTCTGACCTCGTTCCAGAAGTCAGCACTTAATTGATAAAAATGTTCGGAAAGTTGGCTTGGGCATGGAACATTTATGATAACACCCGTAAGTTTATCATCTTTATCCAATGTATAAAGGGCATTAAGAAAATGGTCTGCACCTGCTTCATAACCTGCAAATTCAGGTTTGTTAGATTTACCGTACATTACCGCATGACCGTTAGGTGCTACCGGATTTGGTTCAACAACGCCCATATCTTCAAGATATGTACTTCTTCTTGAATGAGCAACTACGGCATAACCGTAACCAAAGGCAATTCCGCCCTCTTTACGGTTGTTCCACGCTTCGATGATAGCTTCGGTGGCTTTCCCAATAATATGCGGACGGGTTTTCAGTGAATTGAAAAGCGGTGAACCGTCAGGGAATTGTTCCGCTTCGGTTGTAATGTTCATTGACGAGTGGGTATGTGTAGCATTTAAAATTATATTTTCAACTGGGATTTCAGAGCATTTTTCCTTAACCGATTTTTGAATACCCTCAATAATTCCTCCACGGAGAACGGTAACATCAAGAGAGCAGAAAATTACTGCATCATTACCTTCGCCGCCGTCAATAACAACTGCAACAGCCAAAAGCGGGTCATGTATACCGTAGCAACGGCGCATATACATCTGACCGTTAATATCAACGGGCTCGTTAAGAGAAAACTCTTTTTTACTCCAACCGATTTTTACTTTATTCATAATTACACCTCAAAAAGTTTAAAACTTTAACATATTGATAAATAAGCCGCCCTGAACTGTGCGTGCAACGAATGAACGCATCCACGGTTTTGAAACAAACGGCATATCCGTAAAGGGCACACGTTCGGGTGTATCACAAAGATATTTCCACATAGCATTTACGATTAAATCGGTGTACTCTTTATCGTTAAATAGCATGGTTGACCACATTTCCCAGTCGGTCTTTGTATAATCGCCGCGACAGTCAAGCGGAACACCGTATTCTTTCATTTGCTTTTTATAGCAAGCAAGTTCAAGTTTATAAACTTTATCGGAGAAGAGTTTTAAATCGAACAGTTTATCCCAAACCATATTGTATTTAAGACTCCATGTTCCCTTTTGGTCAAATGCAAGGCGGTAGCATTTACCGTCAAATGCATTTTCTTCCCACTGTTTT
>JAZLFY010000230.1:0-5348 GCA_045616025.1 Acutalibacteraceae bacterium
TTTTCGGTGCGGAAGATGCGCTTATCCGCCACACCTTTGCAAGCGGAACACACACATTATCGGTTGCGCTTTTCGGTGTGCTGCGCCCGGGGGATAAGGTGTTATCCCTTACCGGCAGACCGTACGATACAATTACGGGTGTTTTCGGCATTGACGAAAAAACCGACGGCAGTTTAAAAGATTTCGGTGTTGAGTATACGGAAGTTCCTTTGCTCCCCGACGGCACACCCGATATTAACGCCATACGAAGCGAACTTTCGTGGGGCGAATACAAAATGGCATACATACAGCGCTCGCGCGGATATTCCCTGCGCCCGTCGCTTACAATAAAAGATATTGAAAATCTTTGCAAAGTAGTTAACGAATTATCCCCTGCCACCGTAATTATGGTGGATAACTGCTACGGCGAATTTACCGAAACGCTTGAGCCGACACAGGTCGGTGCCGATTTAATGGCGGGCTCGCTTATTAAAAACCCTGGCGGCGGAATTGCCCCCTGCGGCGGATATATTGCAGGCAGGAAAAGTTTAATTGAAAAATGCGCCCACCGTATGACCTGCGCAGGTGTCGGCAGGGAGGTCGGCGCAACACTCGGACACAACCGTGAACTTTATATGGGGTTTTTCTCGGCTCCTCATGTTACGGGCGAAGCGCTTAAAACCGCAGTTTATTCGGCGGCGCTTCTTGAACTGATTGGTTTTGAGGTTAGTCCCCGTTTTGATTCACCGAGGGGCGATATAATCGAGTGCATAACGCTTGGCTCCCGTGAACGGCTTATTCAGTTTTGCAAAGGACTTCAGTCGGGCGCACCGGTTGACTCTTTTGTTTCTCCCGAGCCGTCGCCCATGCCCGGTTACACCGACGAGGTTATTATGGCGGCAGGCGCTTTCACGCTTGGCTCTTCAATAGAACTTTCCGCCGACGCACCCCTTAGAAAACCCTATGCCGTATGGCTTCAGGGCGGACTTAATTTCCACAGCGCAAAAACGGGAATTCTGTTGGCGGTTACCAAAATGATCAGAAGCGGAAATCTTAATTTAAGATAGGAGTTTGGTTATGCAAAAACTATTTGCCGGAGATATTTTTGAAATATTTATGGGTTCAAGCAGTGTCGTTTTTTCCTATTATAAAGGTAAAATTGACGAAGAAAATATGTATGTGGGTTATAAAATGTTTTCCTTTGATAACCAAACGGTTACAGAGGTGCCGAGCAATGTTTATCTGCTTTCAAAATTCGGCTCTAATTATACCGAGTGTATGCCCTATGTCGAAAACTATATTAAATCAACCGTTATTCTGCTTAACGAAGGTAAAATTTTTATCTGCAATGAAAACGGCAAAAGTTATCTTTTGGACGGAAAAGGAAATCTTACCTGGTCGGGCGAAATTAAGTATAAGGGCGAGCCGCCCACATTTATCACCCTTTATAAAAATGCGTTTTGGGCGTGCTTTAATTCGCTTGATACGGTGTTGCGCCTTAACCCCAAAACTTTGCGCGAAGAACTGCGTGTCGGCGGCAAGGGCTCGCCACTTCAGTCCCCCCGTCACATCTTCGCAGATGAAGATAATTTTTACATCAGTTCTTTGGGCGGCAAAAAGGTTATAAAATTAAATCCCGAAACTTTTGAAACGGAAGATTATCTTTACTTTGACGAGTCGGTTTACGGTTTTGTAAAAGCAGGGGACAAGCAGTTTGCTTTTCTTGAAAGCGGACTGTATCTTGTTTGATATAAAAATTTTTTCGATTTTACTTTCAAATGGGCTTAACAAATCGGAGGTTATATAAATGGAGTATTTTAAAATCAAACTTTCGGACTACTATAAGGGGATAAACGACAACGCCATACTTGAAGGTTATGTTTCCTCTACTCCAACGAAAATGCCGCGTCCGGCAATTGTGCTTTGTGCAGGCGGCGGCTACCACTTTGTTTCGAAGAACGAGCAGGAGCCGGTTGTTTTTAACCTGCTTACTTTAAATGTTAATGTCTTTTCCCTCACATATACGGTGGCAGGGCAGGGCAACACCTATCCCGATGCGTTAAGGGAGGTTGCCGCGGCGTTTGATTTTGTATATAACAATGCGGAAAAATATCATACCGACAATTCAGTTATCGGCATAATGGGCTTTTCGGCAGGCGGACATCTTGCCGCACACTACTCTAACCGATATAATATCCAAAAGGTAAGTGAGGTTATTAAAAATCCCATTAAACCCGCCTTTGCTGTTTTGTGCTATCCGGTAATTTCGGCAAGTCCGCTTTATTACCACCGAAACTCCTTTGTTAACCTTTTGGGGCACGAGCCGACAAAAAAGGAAATTGAAGAATTTTCAGCCGATAATATGGTAAGCGAAAACACGCCGCCCACATTTATCTGGACTACTGCCGAGGACAAGTTAGTGCCCCCCGTAAACAGTATTCTCTATGCCGAAAAACTGTCGCTTTGCGGCGTACCCTTTGCACTTCATATCTATCCTACCGGCGCTCACGGACTTTCTGTTGTAAACGAAACCGTTCCCTATAAGGAAACAAAGGTGATAAACCCGCCCGATTACCACAACGCCGTCTGGATAGAAGAATTAAAACACTTTATCCGCACTTTTGTATATAGGGGGTAAGAAAAATGTTTGAAAAAACCGTTTTGCTTTCAAATTTTACAAGTGTTAAAAATTTTGTGGAAATTGCCGCATCAAAAGATTACGATATAGAACTTGTTTCAAAAGATTTAACCGTAGATGCAAAGAACATTGAAAATCTTTTCAAACTTGACCTTACAAAGCCGCTTGTTATGGTGGCACATTGCGATTCGGCGGCGGAACTTTCCCGTCAGATTGCACCATACTCTTATAAAGATTAAAAAGGATTTTTTAAATGGACTATTTATCCCTGCGCCGAAAATTAATTGAAAAAGATTTCGGCGCTATGAACAACAGACAATTTGAAGCGGTTACAACCACTGAGGGCGCTTTGCTTATTCTTGCAGGTGCCGGAAGCGGTAAAACCACCGTACTTGTAAACCGTATTGCATACCTTTGCAAATACGGTAACGCTTATAACAGCGACTTTATTCCCGAATATTCGGCGGACGATATAACGGCGGCGGAAGATTACCTTTCGGGAAAGGCGGACACACTTAATTCCTTTGCCTTTCGGGTTTTTGCGCCAAGACCTTACGAAATACTTGCCATTACCTTTACCAACAAAGCCGCAGGCGAACTTAAAGAACGAATTGCCAAAAAAATCGGCGATAATGCCGATGTTTGGGCAGGTACTTTTCACAGTATTTGCGGCAGAATTTTAAGAAGCAACGCAGGGTACATCGGTTTTACTTCTCACTTTACGGTTTACGATTCCGACGACCAAAAGCGGCTTATGAAAGAAATAATAAAAAAAGAAAATATCGACGAAAAACTCTTCCCTGCAAAATCGGTGCTTAACATTATTTCAAATGCAAAGGACTCCCTTATAACGCCCGACGAATTTGCACTTTCGGCAGGTAACGATTTTCGTCTTAAAACCGTTGCAAAACTTTATAAAGAATATCAAAACCGGCTTGAAAGTAACGATGCGATGGACTTTGACGATATGATAAACAACACCGTCCGTCTGTTTCGTGAAAACCCCGATATTCTGTCCTACTACGGCGGAAAATTCAAGTATATTATGGTTGACGAATATCAGGATACCAACCACGCGCAGTATGAACTTGTACATATTCTTTCGTCAATTAACCATAACATCTGTGTTGTCGGTGACGATGACCAGAGTATCTACCGTTTCCGTGGCGCAACAATAGAAAACATATTAAATTTCGAAGAAGATTTTGCGGGCGCAAAAGTTATTCGGCTTGAACAGAACTACCGTTCAACCGGCACTATTCTTGATGCCGCAAATGCCGTAATTGAAAACAACAGGGGCAGAAAAGGCAAGGTGCTTTGGACCGACAAGGGAACGGGCGAAAAGATAAATGTTTATATCGCACAAAGCGACCGTGACGAAGCCCGTTTTGTTGCCGATACCGTTCTTGATTTAAAGCAGGGCGGCGACACCTTTAATTCCTGCGCCGTTCTTTACCGTATGAACGCACAGTCAAACCCCTTTGAAAATGTTTTTGCAAGAAGCGGTATTTCCTATAAAATTATCGGCGGTATGCGGTTTTACGAAAGAAAAGAAATAAAAGACCTTATTTCTTATCTTTGTGTTATCAATAACAGAAATGACGGCGTCCGCCTTAAAAGAATTATCAATGTGCCGCGGCGCGGTATAGGTGACACCACCGTAAATCACGCGCAGGAAATTGCCGACACTTTGGGTGTTTCACTTTTTGAGGTGTTTAAAACGGCGGACGAATATGCCGCACTTTCCCGTGCGGCAGGTAAACTTAAAGAATTTTGCGAACTTATTGAAAATTTATCCGAAAAGGTGGGTACATTAACCCTATCCGAACTGTATAAAGAAACACTTAAAAAAACGGGTTATATTGATATGCTTCTTACCTCGGGTGAAATTGATGCGTCCGACCGCAAGGCAAACCTTGAAGAACTCGGCAACAACATTTACACCTACGAACAGGAAAATCCAGATGCCACACTTTCAAGTTTTCTTGAAGAAATTGCCCTTATAAGCGATATTGATGCCCTTAATTCCGACGAGGACAAAATAACCCTTATGACGATACACTCGGCAAAGGGACTTGAATTTAAAAATGTATTCTTAATCGGTATGGAGGAGGGTATCTTCCCCGGCAATCAGTCAATTTACGGTACGCCCGAAGATATAGAAGAAGAACGGCGACTGGCGTATGTTGCAATTACCCGTGCAAAGAAAAATCTTTATATCTCCCGTGCGCAAAGCCGTATGCTTTACGGTCAGACAAACCGTAATTTGCCCTCCCGTTTTTTAAATGAAATACCGGCAGACCTTTTCGTTGAAACTGCCGCCGAGCCGCAGTTTAATTCCTATTTTTCGGACAGTTCGTCTTTTGGCTCTGTTCATGTTTACGGCGGCGGAACACCGAAATCGACCAACACATATAAACCTGCCGCACCGTCCTTTGCGGCAAAACCGCAAGCGGTTAGCAGTGATTACCATGTCGGGCAACGGGTAAACCACAAAACTTTCGGCGACGGTATGATACTTTCGGTGACCTCTATGGGCAACGACCTTTTGCTTGAAATATCCTTTGATAATTCGGGCACAAAAAAACTTATGGCAAGTTTTGCAAAATTAAAAACTCTTTAAATTTTAGGAAGTGTAAAAAATGTTACCAAACAGTAAAATAGTAAAGCAGACGGCAAAAACCGCCCTTAAAGGTAAATATTTATCCTCGTGTCTTGCGTGCGGCGTCTT
>JAZLFY010000231.1:0-3270 GCA_045616025.1 Acutalibacteraceae bacterium
GGTGCTTATAAACAAGCGCAGCCGTGAAAAGAGCGAAAAGGAAAGAATAAACCTTAAAAAAACCCTTTCAACCGGCAATTCACTTGTTGACCGTGTGCAGAAATTTGTTGACTGCCGTAGCCGTGATGTTGCAGAACGCGAACTCTATATAGTAGAGGGTGACTCGGCGCTCGGCTCCTGCAAACTTGCCCGGGACGCGTCCTTTCAGGCAATAATGCCGGTAAGGGGTAAAATTCTCAACTGCCTTAAAGCCGAATACGACAAGATTTTCAAAAGTGAAATCATAACCGATTTGCTTAAAGTTCTCGGTTGCGGTGTTGAGGTTAAGTCCAAAGCCAACAAGAAACTTTCAAATTTCGATTTGGCAAATTTAAGGTGGAACAAAATAATTATCTGTACCGATGCGGATGTTGACGGTTTCCACATCAGAACACTTATACTTACAATGATTTACCGCCTTATGCCCACACTTATTGAGGAGGGCAAGGTGTTCATTGCCGAAACTCCGCTTTACGAAATAACCACCAAGGAAAAGACATATTTCGCCTATGACGAAAACGAGAAAAAGGATATTCTTGAAAATATGATAAACGGCGGCAAGTACACAATAGCCCGTTCAAAGGGACTTGGCGAAAACCAGCCCGATATGATGAACCTTACCACAATGAACCCCGAAACACGCCGCCTTATAAAAATAATGCCCGAAGAAGCCGAAAGAACATCCGAGATGTTCGACCTTTTACTCGGTGATAATCTGCAGGGCAGAAAAGACTACATTTCGGAAAACGGTTATCTTTATATGGAAGATGCCGATTTATCATAAACTGTAAATTAAGGAGAAAAAGATGGCTCCAAGAAAAAAGAGCGGGGAAGAAGCCCCCAAGAAAAGAAAGAATCAGGCAAACGCATATATAGCCGGTGCCGGTAATATTGTGGACAGCCCCGTAACCGACACCTTAAAATCTAACTTTATGCCCTATGCCATGAGTGTTATAATATCCCGTGCAATTCCCGAAATTGACGGTTTTAAACCCTCCCACAGAAAACTGCTTTATACTATGTATAATATGGGACTTTTGTCGGGCGGCACGGTAAAGAGTGCAAACATTGTCGGACGGACAATGCAACTTAACCCCCACGGCGATGCGGCAATTTACGAAACAATGGTGCGTCTGTCAGAGGGTAACGAGGCACTTTTGCACCCTTATGTATCCTCAAAGGGCTCTTTCGGTAAGGCGTATTCGCGTGATATGCAGTGCGCCGCCTCCCGTTATACCGAAGCGAAATTAGCCCCCATTTCTGCGGAACTTTTTGCCGATATTGATAAAGATACGGTTGATTTTGTAGATAACTACGATGCGACAATGAAAGAACCGGTGCTTTTCCCGGTCACCTTCCCGTCGGTACTTGTAAACTACAATATGGGTATTGCGGCAGGTATGGCAAGTCAGATTTGCCCCTTTAATTTGCGTGAGGTTTGCGAAACCACGGTAGCATACATTAAGGATAATGACATAAATGTTGCCGATACACTCTTAGCGCCCGATTTCCCGATAGGCGGCAAACTTTTATATAACCGCGAACAGATGGAAAAAATCTACGAAACGGGCAGGGGCAGTTTTCGAGTGCGCGGCACTTATGAATATGACCAAAAAAACAACTGCATTGATATAAAATCAATTCCGCCCACCACCACAAGTGAGGCGATTATCGAAAAGGTAGTCGACCTTGTAAAGGCGAAAAAGATTACCGAAATTAACGATATCCGTGACGAAACCGATTTAAGCGGTTTGCAGATAACCATAGATTTAAAGCGCGGCACCGACCACGAAAAACTTATGAAAAAACTGTTCCGCCAAACACCGCTTCAAGACAGTTTTTCCTGCAATTTCAATGTGCTTGTCGGTTCAACCCCCCGTGTAATGGGTGTTAAGGAAATTTTAAGCGAGTGGGTTGCTTTCCGTACCGAGTGCGTGCGCAGAAAGGTTTTCTTTAAACTTACCAAAGCAAAAGAAAAACTCCACCTTTTAAAAGGTATGGAAAAGATTTTGCTTGATATTGATAAGGCAATAAAAATCGTCCGTGAAACCGAAGAAGAAAATCAGGTTGTACCAAACCTTATGATTGGCTTCGGCATTGACGAAATTCAGGCGGAATATGTTGCCGAAATTAAACTTCGTCACTTAAACCGTGAATACATTTTAAAACGGCTTGCCGACCTTGAAGATTTGCAAAACGAAATTGAAGATTTGCAGGCAACACTCGACTCAAAAGCAAGGGTTAAGCACATAATAATCGACGAACTTAACGCCGTTGCCAAAAAGTACGGTAAAGACAGAAAAACCGAAATTGTTTCTGTTGCGGACGAGCCGGACGAAACCGAAACGGAGGTAGTGGATAATTCCCCCGTAACCCTTTTCTTTACCAATGACGGTTACTTTAAGAAGATTACACCGCAGTCACTTCGTATGAGCGGTGAACAGAAACTTAAAGAGGGCGACAAAATTGTTCAAACGGTTGAGTCTGCCGGCGACCGCGATTTACTGTTTTTCAGTAATAAATGTCAGGTATATAAAAGCCGTGTTTGTGAATTCCCCGACGGCAAAGCAAGTCTTATGGGTGACTACATTCCCTCGAAACTTGAATTTGACGAGGGCGAAACGGCAATTTATATGGTGGATGTTAAGGAATACACCGGCTTTATGCTTTTTGTTTTCGATAACGGCAGAATAGCAAAAGTCCCGCTTTCTTCCTATGTAACCAAAACCAACCGCAAAAAACTTATCAATGCCTATTGCGAAAAGTTCCCGCTTCACACCGTTTTCTACTTTACCGAGGAGTGCGAACTGCTGCTTAAATCGACCAACAAAAAAATGCTTATAGTCAATACGGCATCAATTCCGCTTAAAGCATCTAAAAGCAACGGCGGTATTGCGGTTATGACACAGAAGAAAGGTCACAGAATACACAGTGTAAAGGTGTATAACCAAAATCTTGAAAACGACCACCGTTACAGAACGAAAAATCTGCCTGCCGCAGGCAGTACAAAACCCACCGGTGCGGTCAAGCAGACTAAAATGGACATATAAAAAAACCGTCCAAAAACACATAAAACCAACTCAAAAAAAGAAACATAAGTCAAGTTTACGCAAATTCGGGCGGCTGACAGCCCGAACTGCAAACGCTTTGTTTCGTGGCTGACAATAGTATTATTGCACCAATTAAAAATAATATACAAAAATTTAAAATTTTCGGAGATGAAAAATATGG
>JAZLFY010000232.1:0-1460 GCA_045616025.1 Acutalibacteraceae bacterium
TCCTAAGACCGCTTGGCCTCCGACTTAAAAAAGCGGTAAAACAATAACCCGCGGTAAGGGCTTTTTGCAGAGCGGACAGTATCATTTGGTTGTCCATGTCTGGATAGTTTCAAGCACCGGCAATTTCTTAATTCAGCGCCGTGCCGAAACCAAAAAACCCATGCCGGGCGAGTGGGCGGCAACAGGCGGCTCTGCCGTTGCAGGCGAAACATCATTTTCTGCGGCAAGACGGGAACTGTTTGAGGAAATAGGAATAGAATCAGACGAAACAACCCTTGAAAAACTTGTAAGAATTAAGCGCAGAAATTCATTTATTGATGTTTGGCTTATTAACGCCGATGTTAATATTTTTGACCTTAGACTTCAAAAAAGTGAGGTTGCGGAGGTACGGTGGGTAAACCGTGCCGAACTTGAAAAAATGATTGAAGACGGAAAATACCATAACTACGGAAAAGAATATTTTTCCTGCGTTTTTGAAAAAATTGAAGAAAAGAGAGGTGCTACCGTATGAGCGAACAGTCCTCTAAATTAAAATGTGCCTTTTGCAACGCCTATCTTTTTGAAGATGACGATGTGGTTTATTGCCCCGTTTGCGGCGCTCCGCACCATAGGGCGTGTTATGAAAAAAACGGCAAATGTGCCCTTGAAGATTTGCACGGTACCGAAAACGAATATAAAAAAGAAGAAATCGAAGAAATCACCGACACCCCCGTACAAAACACCCTTAGTTTAGGTGCAAACGAAATAAAATGCGGTATGTGCGGCACGGTTTATGAAAGGGATGAAAATGCCTGCCCCGAGTGCGGAACACCCAATTTGGCACGGGTTGGCAGACAACGTGTTCAGTACGACTTTTTGGGCGGAGTTCCCGGTGATATGGACTTAGGTGAGGGTGTAACCGCTGACGAGGCAAAACATTTTGTTTTTGCAAACACCGCGCGTTATATTCCCAAATTTGCCGCAAACAAAATGGGTAAAAAGGCATCGTGGAACTGGTTGGCATTTTTATTGCCGTGCCCGTGGTTTTTCTCCCGTAAAATGTATAAATTGGGCGCTTTTATCGGTGCAATTTCGGTTGCGCTTGATTTATTCCTTTTCCCCGCCCAAAAGGCACTTAATGCCTTTTTGCCGGAAACTATGGCAACCTATGACGAAATGTTCGGTATTGTTACGGATAATATAGGTAAAATCGGTAAACCGGCAATTATTTTGGCGGCGGCGGCAATAATTTTAAATATAGTTTTAAGAATTATTTGCGGAATATTCGGCGACCTTTTTTATCGTAACCACACAATTTCCACCCTTAAAACCCTTAAAACCGAAAGCGAAGATTTAGAAGAAGATATGCACAAAAAGGGCGGCGTAAACTTTATAATGTTCGTTTTGGGACTTGTTATTGTTTACGAACTGCCGACAATGCTTTTAATGTTTTTCGGTGTTTAGACCGGAGGTGTATTTAT
>JAZLFY010000233.1:0-6221 GCA_045616025.1 Acutalibacteraceae bacterium
GCTTACCCTTTTTACAAAAGCACCGTCTGTTACGGTGAAGGTGTCGTCGGTCAACTCTATTTTAAAGCACAAAAGCCGAATAATACCGAAAATAAGCACACCGATAACGGCAAACAGTTCGGTTTTAAGCGCACCTTGTATTCTGCGGTAAAAAAGAAACTGTATAATTCCGATTATAACCGGTATTATCAAAACAAACAAAAACCGCTTAATCATCCTGAAAAGCATAAGCGGATTTGCTCTTGCGGTGATTTTCATACTTCTTTCTCCGAATTTAACATTTCAATTATTTTTTCGGCATCTTCTCTGCCGATTTCGGGAATAAAAATTCTTGTTTTTACCCCTGCAAGCACCAATGCCCTTACCTTAAAAAGTCCTGCAAGCGGTGTTGTATAGGTTTGAACAAAAACATATCTGATATTCGGCAAAATGATTTGCGATTTAATAAAAACACCGAATTTTGCGACTGCGACGGACGAATTTATCTGTAAAGTAAACGATTTTAAGAAAAGCCGCTTGTATATAAGAAGTAAAATCCAAATTACCGCCAGAACAGGCAAAGTCCAGATAAATACGGCACTGTCAAAATTTGAAAGCAACAAACTGTCGGCAACAACCAAAACAAGGAAAGCAAGAGAAATTCGGACCCTCCACAAAGCGTTGCCGGCTTTAGGCACTTTAAATGTCAAGATTATCACCTAACCTTTTATCTTATCAAGATACTGTTTGTACTGTTGTTCGATTTTATTATCCCCTGCTTTATAATATTTACGGTCTTTTATTCTGTCGGGCAAATACTGTTGTTTTACATAGTGATTACTAAAATCGTGGGGATAAAGATAGTTTTGTCCGGGATTATCGTTATCCGCACCGTCACAGTGCTTATTTTGAAGCGCACGGGGAACATCGCCCGTAACACCGTTTTCAACATCCGCCATGGCGGAATTAATCGCACAGTAAACGCTGTTTGATTTCGGGCTTGTCGCAACCAAAACCACGGCATTTGCAAGGGGTATTCTGGCTTCGGGCAGTCCGACATAAAGTGCGGTGTCAACCGCCGCTTTAACTATCGGTATAATCTGCGGATTTGCAAGTCCGACATCTTCGTTAGCACAAACAAGCAGTCTTCTGCAAGCAGAGGGTAAATCGCCGGCGGCAAGCAAACGGGCAAGATAGTAAATTGCCGCATCGGGATCGCTTCCGCGCATTGATTTTTGATAGGCGGATACAATATCGTAATGTTCGTCACCCTCACGGTCATAACGCACCGAATTGCCTGCCAAAATCTGCTCTACCGTATCGGGCGAAACCTCGTCACCTTTGGTTAACATAAAACAGAGTTCGAGCATATTAAGCGCGCGCCTTACATCCCCTGCCGCCGCAAGTGCTATTTTGCGGTTTTCCGTATCGTTTAATTTAACTTCTTTGCCGTTTTCTTCCGACAGAATTTTAACGGCGCGGTCTAATACAACCGATATATCTTCGTTTGAAAGGGTTTTAAATTCAAACACGGTTGAACGGCTTAAAATTGCATTGTAAACATAAAAATACGGGTTTTCCGTAGTAGACGCAATAAGTGTTATATCGCCGTTTTCAATATAAGAAAGTAATATCTGTTGTTGCTTTTTGTTAAAATACTGAATTTCGTCAAGATAAAGCAGTATTCCGTTTTGGGCGTTAATGGTGCCTATTTCCTTTATTATGTCCTTAATATCCGCCGTTGAAGCGGTGGTTGCATTAAGATAACAAAGTTTCTTTCCTGCCGTTTGCGCAATAATGTTTGCAACGGTGGTTTTGCCGACACCCGACGGCCCGTAAAAGATTAAGTTCGGAATGTTGCCCGACTCGATAATCTTCCGTAAAATCTTGTCTTTACCGAGAAGATGTTTCTGTCCGGCAACCTCGTCTAAATTTTTCGGTCTTATTCTGTCTGCCAAAGGAGTATTCATAAAATTCCCCTCTCTTTTATTTCTTTATATATTTTACTATGTTTGTTAGTCTTTTTCAATAAAATTTATCATATAATTTAACACCTTACTTTTTGGAGTGCAGTATGAAAAAGACATTATTTATTAAAAACGCCGTAATTTTAACGGCATCTTCGGTTATTCTGCGACTTTGCGGAATTGCCTTTAAGATATGGGTGGCATCTTTGATAGGTGCTGCCGGAATAGGACTTTACACCCTTACTTTTTCGGTTTATATCTTTATTTCGGGTTTTGCGCAAACCGGTATATCAACCGCCGTTACCTGCCTTTGCGCAAAGGCAAAAACCAATAACACCGACCAAAAGGGGATACTTAAAAAATCAATTATTTTAAGCGTTTTTGTTGCCTCCGTTTTGGCTTTAACACTTTATTGCGGTGCAGGTTATACCTCATACCGTTTAATCGGTGATAAAAGTTCACTTTTATCCCTTAAAATTATTCCGCTTATTTTACCCTTTATCGGTATAAGTGCGTGTTTTCGCGGCTTTTTTGTGGCAAGCGAAAAGGCATCGCCCTGCGCCTGGTCGCAGATAATAGAGCAGATAATAAGGATAGGTCTGTCACTTCTTATATTAAAGAATATTAACACAAGCAATCTGTCGCTTTGCTGTGCCGCGCTTTTTATTGCCGACCTTATAAGCGAGGCGGCATGCTGTCTGTTTTTATATCTTCGTTATAAAGCATTTGTAAAGGGCAAACCGTTCGGTTTACATAAAACAAGAAAGGTTTTATTTAACATTACAAAAATCGCCTTTCCGCTTACCCTTGGTAAATACTTGGGCTCGTTTTTCCGCACCGCCGAAAATATGCTTGTTCCGAAAATGCTTTCAAAAAACGGCTCGGATAAATCGGGCGCACTTTCAACTTTCGGTAATGTCAAAGGTATGGCGCTTCCCGTTCTGCTTTTTCCTGCCGGACTTCTGCTTTCGGTTACAACCTTGCTTGTTCCCGAACTTGCATCGGCAAAAGAACGGCGGCTTGGCGGAGTGCTTAAAGGTGTGGCAGAAGAAACAATGAAAATTACCCTGCTTTTTTCGGTCTTTCTGTTTTCGGTATTTGCGTTTTGCGGACGCGAAATAGGACTTGTTTTATACAAAAGCGGCGATGTCGGGTTTTTGCTTGCCGTTTTATCGCCGGTTGTTCCGTTTATGTATCTTGACTGTGTGTGTGACGGTATGTTAAAGGGAATAGACTGTCAAAGGTTTTGTTTCTTTGTCGGCATATCCGATTCGGTAATACGGGTACTGCTGATACTTTTGCTGATGAAAAGATACGGCATTATCGCATTTATCGGAATTATGTATTTTTCAAATTTCTTTACCTGTTTTTTAAATACGGGAAAACTTGTAAAGGAAACACATGCCGAAATAGATATCACAAAAACGGTTTTTATGCCCCTTTGCGCCGCACTTATAATAACAAAAACGGCAACCCTGCTTTTTGGCAGAATTGCCGGAATACCCACGGTGGTTTATGTGGCATTATCAGTTACCGTGTCGGCGGCGTTCTATTTAATGTTTTTGTTTTTAACGGGAGAAATAACAGGGGAGAAAATAAAATCACTCGTTAAGGTATAAGGTAACTTCACCGCTTATAAGTTTTTCGGTTTTGTTTTTGTTAAGCACTATAAGTTCGGCATTTTCGCCGATGCCCGTAACCGTTGCAATGTGTTTTTCGCCCTCTTTATAATAAGAAACGGTTTTGTTTAAAAGATAATTTTTTTTGCGGTAATATTCTAAATATTCTTTGTTCGGTAGGTTTACATAAAGCGGAACAAATTCATTAAATAATTCACTAATGAATTTTCGGCGTAAAGAAACAAAATCGCCGCTTTCAAAAAGATACCCTGCTATCTCCTTAATTTCCTCGTTAAAGCCGTTTTGCGGTTTTATAAGGTTTACCCCCACGCCCAAAACAAAAAAGGTTTTATTGTTAATCGTTACGGCTTCGCAAAGTATGCCGCAAACCTTTTTATCTTCAACAAAAATATCGTTTACCCATTTAATTTTTGTTTCCCTGCCGCTTAAACTTTCTATTGCTTTTGAAACGGCAACGGCGGCGGCGGTGGTTAGAAGCAGGGCAGAGCCGTCATTTTCCGGTTTTAAAAGCAGGGACAGATAAATTCCGCCCTTTTGCGAATAAAAGATTTTGTCTTTTCTGCCGCGTCCTGCGGTTTGAAAGTCGGCTATAACCGTAAAACCCTGCTTTTCGCCGCCCAGAGCCGCTTTTTTAACAAGGTTATTGGTAGAGTCAACCGAACTTATAAAATTTAAGTTAAGGGGAAATTCGTCGTTAAATTTATAATTATCCATTTTTACCACCGAAAAAAGTATATCATATATTTTTAGTTTGTTCAATCGGTAATGAAAAAAAGCGGTTTTCACCGCTTTTTTAATGTGTTAGTTTTCTTTTGCAATATGACTTTTTGCCGCAATTAGGACATACAAGTTTTCTTCGCAGGAGTGTATGCGGCCCTTTAAGATAATCTCTTGCGTTCGGCACAAACCGTGTTTTGCAGGCAGGACATTCAAATGTACCGGCTTTCATATCAAGCGCCGCCGCAACTCCTATTCCCGCAAATAAGATTATAATGGAAAGAATTATCAGAAAGGTACCCAAAGCACCTTTTATGTTATAATAATCAATAAGCAAAACTATTGTTGTAAAAGAAGCAAATGAAATGAGAAATACTATAACAGATAAGATAATTTTATATTTACTTTCCTGCTTTTCTTTAATTAAATTCATAATTATTTCCTCCGATTTGGTTTTGTATTCTAAATCGCTTAAATATTGTGCCGAAAGCAGCTCGTTTACGGTAATATCAAGTATTTCGCAAAGCGGCATCATAAGAGAAACATCGGGAAGTCCCTTGCCCCGTTCCCACTTGCTTACCGTTTTATCGCTGATAAGTAACTTTTCGGCTAGTTCTTTCTGGGTTAATTTTTTTTCTTTTCGCAGTTCACCTATGAACTTTCCTATTTTTATTTGGTCCATTTTGTTCCCTCCTTGTTAACTATTATAAGAGTTTTTTATAATTATAACACCCACGAACCGTAGAGTTAAAGGGAAAATTTATTGAATAATGAAGTATTTGCAGAGGAAATAGAAACCGACATCATTAGTGAAATATTTGCCCTCAGGCAAATGTGAAATAATTTACTATTATAAATTGTGAAATATTCGGTTTACAACCGAATGTGAAATGAAATAAATCCACCTCCGCGCCGCAGCGCATTTCACTGTCCGAAGGACAATTTCACATCCGTAGGATATTTCACAAATCCCTTATGGGATTTATTTCGTTGAAAAAAGACACCTTTCGGTGTCTTTTTTCATGGTCGAGGTGACAGGACTTGAACCTGCGGCCTCTGCGTCCCGAACGCAGCGCTCTACCAAACTGAGCCACACCTCGTTATTAAATTTGCCATATCATTATATATAAAACCGACAAAAAAGTCAACAATATATTTTAATTTGTTTTAAAGACAGATTTATGTTATACTGTTTTTGAGGTGAAATGTATGGAAATTAACCCTATTGCACACATAGAAAACGATTTTGTGGAAAAATTCGGCGTTCCCCGTCAGGCAGGGAAGGTTAAAAACATTTCAAAAGTGATTTTTGAAAAAGAATATGCCGTGCCCGAAGCATTTAAAGAAATTGAAAAATTTTCTCATTTATGGCTGCTGTTTGATTTTTCTCTTTCCCATACGGATAATTTTTCACCCACCGTCCGTCCGCCCCGACTCGGCGGAAATGTGCGTGTAGGTGTGTTTGCTTCCCGTTCACCCTTTCGCCCGAATTCGATAGGTATTTCCTGTGTTAAACTTATATCGGTTGAAACAAGCAAAGAAAACGGAACATATCTTACAGTTGAGGGTGCCGATTTAGTCAACGGTACGCCCATTTACGATGTCAAGCCGTATATTCCCTACAGTGATATTAAAACCGATGCTACGGACGGTTTTACGGCACAAAACAAAAATTATAAATTAGATGTTGTTTTTCAAAACGGTACGGATATATTACTCGGCGATAAAAAGCAGGTGATTGAAGAAATACTATCCGAAGACCCGCGACCGTCCTACAAAAAAGACGGCGACAAAATTTACAAAATGAAATATTCCGATTTTGATATATCTTTTTTGGTAAAAAACAAAATTTTATATGTAAAATCTGTGCAAAAGATAAAATAAAAGGCGTTGCCTTTTATTTTTTTATGTAAATTAT
>JAZLFY010000234.1:0-1500 GCA_045616025.1 Acutalibacteraceae bacterium
ATCAATTTTGTTGAATTCGGTTTTTTTATCAACCAAACCGCGAGAGAGCAGCAGGTATCTGAAAAATGTTTGCAGGTCAAGATAGTATTCGTCAACCGAACGGGAAGATTTGCCTTTAATGGTTTCATTATAGGTCAAAAAATCTCTTATAATCGGCGGTGCCGACAGTAAAATTTCATGTTTCAAAGGTAATCCTCCTTATATATAATAATATAATATATATATTTATTGTCAATCTACTTAAAGTAGAAAAGCAATTAAACTTTACTTGATTTTTAAAATGGCGCGATGTATAATAATTTTTGTTAGGAGTTTTATATGGAAAACTTATCAGTTAAGAAAAAAAGAATTATTACCGTTGCCGTTTTAATTGCCGTAATAATTTTTGTCGGTTTAATATCCGTATTTGTCGGCAAGCCGTTAATTAAGTTTGTAAGTAAACCGGAAAAATTTCGTAATTGGGTTAATGAAAACGGTGTATTATCAAGACTTGCTTTTATTGGTATGGTGGTTTTTCAGGTTGTTATTGCCATCGTTCCCGGTGAGCCGTTTGAAATCGGTGCGGGATATGCTTTCGGTATAATTGAAGGAACTTTGCTTTGTATAATTGGCGTAATGCTTGGCAGTATTATTATTTTTTATCTTGTAAGAAAATGGGGAATAAAGGTTGTTGAAATTTTTTTCCCGATAGAAAAAATCCGTTCCTTAAAATTTTTACAAAATACCAAGCGGTTAAACCTTATTACTTTTATTGTATTCTTTATTCCCGGCACACCGAAAGATTTACTTTCTTATGCGGTCGGACTTACCGAGATTAATTTTTCTTATTGGCTTTTTGTTTCAACCGTTGCCCGTTTTCCGTCGGTTGTCACATCGGCGGCAGGTGGTTCGGCACTCGGCAGTCAAAAATACACATTAGCAATTATTGTCTTTTCTGTAACGCTCGCATTAAGCGGTATTGGGTTACTGATTTATAAAAAAAATTTCGAAAAAAATAAATGATTTTTTAGGAGGATTATTATGGAAGAAATTATTAAAAAGGTTGCCGAACTCGGTGTGTTGCCGGTAATTAAAATTGACAACGCAAAAGATGCGTTACCGCTTGCTGCCGCACTTAAAAAAGGCGGTCTTTGTGCTGCTGAAGTAACATTTCGTACCGATGCTGCCGAGGAATCAATTAAGCAAATCGCCAAAGAATACCCCGAATTTTTAATTGTTGCGGGAACGGTACTTACGCCCAAACAAGCCGATTTGGCAATTGCGGCAGGCGCTTCAATGATAGTAAGTCCCGGTTTTAACCCGATAGTTGTTAAACATTGTCTTGAAAAGGGTTATCCTGTTGTTCCCGGTGTTGCAACACCAAGCGAAGTTGAAAATGCAATGGCATTAGGTCTTCGTTATCTTAAATTTTTCCCTGCAGAGGCGGAAGGCGGCGCAAAAATGGTAAAAGCCATGTCTGCACCTTATACTATGGTTAAATTCTTGCCGACCGGCGGTATT
>JAZLFY010000235.1:0-3899 GCA_045616025.1 Acutalibacteraceae bacterium
GGTTCCAACGTCTTGTCTGATGTCCGAAATGAACACCGGCTTCAAGAAGTTGTTTCATTGATACAACTGCCATTTGTTTTTCCTCCTGAGGTTTTTCCTCCATCCCGATAAATTCCTCGGCTACCGCCATGTATCAAAACGGCACCTACCGATATATAACGGAATGTGTGTAATATTAGCCGCAATAATGCAGCTTATCGATTATAACATACAAAAATCAATAATGCAAGTGTTTTTTATTTATAAATTGAATAAATTTGTTTTGCTCTTTGTTTTATCATATCACGAAGATTATCGGGTGCTAAAACCTCAATTTTATCACCGTAATTCATTATCCATGTTACAAGTCCCTGACTGACGGCGGCAGTAACCGTAAAAGAAAAGTGTGTATCGGTTAAATTGCGGATAAAAACATTTTCACCGAAACGGTCGGCAACCTGTTCAAGCATACTTCTTGAGCAACGAAGTTCAATGTCGCACTCTTCCCCGCCGTGCATACCGAAAAGTTTTGATGTATAATCTGCAACATCAAAACAGTCGGTATAATCGGACACCTGATAAAACGGTCTTGCCTTTTCATCAAGTTCCGATACCGCGCGCATACGGTCAATTCTTAAATGAAGAAGATTATCGTACTTTTCATAGTTGCCTATAAGATAATAATGGTCGTCCTGCCAAGTCATAGCATAAGGCGAGATTATTCTTTCTTTATAGTTGATTTTTATTTCTCTGTCTTCGCAAAGTGTTCTTGAACCGTATTTAAGGATAACCTTATGCCCGTTCTTTATTGCTTCGCTTAAAGCATCAATATTATAAAAAATCTCTTCGTTTTTGGTTTTGCCGATAGAATCAATATAAATGCCTTTTTCACGGGCACTTCTTTCGTACTTACTTAACATACCGTTAAGTTTTGCGGTTAATTCCCTTGTCTTTTTAGCACTAATAAATTTCGCCGTTCTTACCGCATCGCCCAAAAGATAAATTTCGGGCAATTCAAAATCGCGTGCGCCGAGAAAAAATCCGTTTTTGGGCACTCTTGTCTTTATAATATCGTAACCGTACAATGTAAGACATTCAATATCGTCATAAATCGCCTTTCGCTCGGCAGTTACATCGTACATTTCAAGACGATTGCAAATTTCGGTTGCATTTAAAGGGTGATTTTCGTCACTGTACTTTTTAAGAATTTCAACAATGTAAAAAAGTTTCAATTTTTGTCCGCGTCTTGCCGCCATAATTCCACCTCGTTTATAAATTCTTCGTATGTAAAGAGAGCGTTAACCGCATCCAAAAATGCGTTTGAAGAGAGATTTTCGGGTATTAGAAGGCGCTTTGAAATTTCTTTTCGGTTTTCTTTTGCACCGAAAGTACCCGAAAGTGAAAACTTAAATAAATCTTGCTTGGTAATCTTTTGGGTTTGTTCGGTTACAGACGATGATATTTTACTCCTTTGGAGGGCTTTTAGTATAATTTCCTCGCTCATGCCCTCAACCCCCAAATTGCCGGAACTTGATGGCTTTGTTTTGCGCTTTTCTTTGCCCTTGATTTCGGGAATATAAACATTAACAATATCTTTATCCCGACAAATATTTTTAAGGTATGACCGAATTTGCATACCTGCATAATCGGAATCGGTTATAACAAGCAAACCTTTTTTACTCGCAAGCAGTTTTATGAGTTCTCTTTTTTCACGGTTTTTATAAATGCCGAAACCGTCGGTCGTAATAATAACCGCATCAATTATATTTGAAAGTTTTATTTTATCGTACTTACCCTCAACAACTACGGCATAATCAATTTTAATCATAAATATTACCCGTTTGCCGTGAGCAGTGCCAAACTTACCGTCATTTCCTCTAAAATGATTTTGGGCTCTGCACCGCTTGATTTAAGTAAAGTATCGGCTTTCATAATTAAATCAAAACTCTTTTTAAGTGAAGAAAAGTTAAATCTTTTAAGATTTGTTTTGGCTTTACCGATAAGAAATGAACGCCTATTGTATTCAAAATCTTCACTTATATTTTCGTTTGGAACATTTTTTTCGTTTGCATAAAAAGCTCGCAACATATCAACATAAGCCGAAGAAACATTATAAAGAATAATAATCGGTTCAATACGCATAAAAAACATATCATCAAGCAGTTTAAGCGCATTTAATATATCGTGATCAATGATATATTTTACATAATCGTAAACCGACGCTTCAACAGTTTTGGAACAAATTTTATCAACCGTTTCTTTGGTGATTGTTCCGTCTTTTGAATATGTGCAGAGTTTATCAAGTTCATTTTGAAGAACGGTAATTTCTCCGCTTGAAATTTCAATTAAATAATCGGCAACACTATGTGGTAAATCAACTCCCCGTTTTTTTGCACCCCGTATAAGCATTGCGGAAAGTTGTCCTGCCGACCTATGGCCTAAACATACTGCTTTTCCGCCGCTTTTTTCGGCGCATTTAATCAACTTGGTTGCTTTTGAATTCTTTTTATCACCAAATTCTATTGCATCAAAACGCAAAATAAAAACGCAGGTATCTGGAACATCACTTAATAATTCACAAAGGTTTTCAAAAGCGGTTTTATCGGCGCGTTCATAATCATAATCATCTAAAAGAACACATTTTTTGTCTGCCATCATAGGCAGTTGATTAACTGCATCATAAAGGTTACGCATGTCCGCTTCCCTTTCAAATGACTGAAAGTTAAAAAACGAATCGTTACCGCACACTTTATCAATAATAGTATCGGTGTAGTGCTTTTTAAGATAAGAATCTTCACCGTAAATAATATAAACAGGCGAAAAATTGCCGTCTTTTATTTCTTTTTTAAGTGCTTCTTCGTATATAACGGGCATCAGTCATCCTCCTTTACCACAGACTTTTCATTTTGATAATTTACAGCATACATCAAAACAATTAAAAACAAAATCAAAATAACAAATGCATAAATATATGATTCTTTAATATCTACTGAAGCAAATTTGTTATTAGCAAGTGAATTTATAACAAAATTTATGTATGCGGAACAAAGTCCCGAAAGCACAAACACCCATTTCCTTAAAAATGAAAGAATAAAAACATTCGGAATAACAAGTGCAAGTGCCGTAAGCGTCAACGCCGCTGTAACGGCATAGGTTATCAGTAAATTTGTAATAGGTGCAATAATTGAAACATACCCGAAATAATGTATTAAAACGGGAGTTGTAACAACCGTCGCAAAAACGGTGTTAATAATCACCGATATTAAAGTGATTACAAATTTATTGGATATTTTAAGTTTTTTAATAAGCAAGTTGCCGTAAAACGGTGCTAACGAAACAATCGCATAAGTCGCAAGCACCGACAGTTGAAAAGAAACGCTGAACACCGCAAAAGACGAAAGCATTAAAACAACAATAACCGCTGTCCCGAGTGTGTTTGAGGTTTCGTTTTCTCTTAAAAAAAGCGGTGCGGCAGAAGCAATAAGAAACATTACACCTGCTCTTAAAATTGACATTGTAAAGCCGCAAACACCGGCTATAAACAAGACAAGCAAACAAGAAACCAAAAATTTTGAAAATTTGCCTTTAATCAGTTTGTTTATAACTGCAAATGCAGCACTAAGAAGAATTGACAAGTGAAGTCCTGATACAACAAGCACATGACTGACACCCGTAATCTTCACATTTTTCGCTAATGTTTTGCTTAAATAATTCTTATTACCGCAGGTCATTGCTATTAATGTTGCGGCGGTGTCACCGTTCAAAAACTCAAAAGCAGAAGAAACAATATAATTTCTGACTTTGCCTATAAAAGAATAAAACGGCTCTTGTTCACCGGTTAAGTAAATATTGGTAAGGCTTGCAGACAAATATTCACCGTCGGCATAATGACTCTTTTTATATTTTTCATCAATTTTTTT
>JAZLFY010000236.1:0-3404 GCA_045616025.1 Acutalibacteraceae bacterium
CTCGGTTTCGGTATGCCATTTTTTTGTGAAAAGATTTTTAATTACTTCAAAAGATTTTTTAGGTGTCATATCGTGACGCATAAGACCGCCGAAGTAAACATTTTCACCCTTTGTCATATCACCAAGCGGCGCATAAGCGGCATAACCGTCAACAGTATTCCAATAAATAATTGCTTCCATTGCAGGATGGCTGAAAAATACCGTATAAATCTTTTCAATCAATTCTGCCTGAATATCCTCATCTTCTGTACAGTTTGAAAACGCCGGAATTGTCATTTCGGTAATTTGCAGTTTTTTACCTAACTTTGCATACAAATCAAGAATATGATAAAGGTATTCGGGATTATATCTTGTATCTGTAAGTTGTTCCTCCGTTCCGTACTGATTAAAACTATGGAACTGAATACCAATTGAATCAAGATGTTTAACACCGCTGTTTAACAGTTTTTCGATTTGCATATAATATGGCGCTCTGTTGGTTGAGCAACCACGCCCTTCAAAAACATAGAAATCGTTGATAATAAGGCGGTTGTTCGGGAAATATTTTTCGGCTGTACGGAAACTCCACTCAACATAATCGTCGGCAGAATAGAATTCGCTTGATGTATTCATCGTATATTTCGGACCGTAAAATGTTTCGTTTGTAACTTCCCACGAAGGAATAACGCCCGAATAAAGTTCCGAAAGTTCACGCATACGCTTTTCAAGATAAAATTTATATGTGCTTACTGATTCATTTTTAACCCAGTCAGGAGCGAAACTGTCGTAATTAAGGCAATGGCATTTTGGCTCAATTCCGTTTTCTGCACAGTATTCAATGCACAAATCAATGGGAGGTCTTCTGTAAATTCGTGGACTGTCTTTTGCATAGCGCGGTTTACCCTGCTCCGGCTCTAATGAATCCCAATAAAAAGCAATTGTGGCTATATTGGCAATATCCTTAAACTTTTCACGGTAAATACGGTTTTTTTCTTCGGTTTCAAGTTCATCAAGCATAAAGAGATTTGCGCCGTATTTAAACTCGTGATTTTTTTGTGCCGCTTTTATTTTTGCATTTTTAATAGGATTGCCGTCCTTATCCGTAACGGTGATCTTTGCAATTCCTTTACGGTAGGTTTCGATATTATTCTTAACTACTGTGTCAAAAAATTCGCTCTGTTCATTAAAATATTTAAAAACTGTATCACGTCTTGACAAAAAATCACCTCCAATTAAAGTGCGGTTTGCGTATCGTTCGGGTCGCCGTTGCGTGCCAAATCGTATTCCTTCGACCAGTCAAGATCTCTATACTCCTCACCGCGCGGGTCGGTTTTAATCCATTCAAGAAGCATATCAAGCATATCTTCTGCCCAAACGTTTTTATCAATCTGTGCTGTTGTAAACTTGCCCTGACAAATCATTTCAAAGCCGAAATCATCCTTGACGTGAGTCTTTGCTGCGCCCTCGACAACATCAGCAACTAAATGTGACGGAATAAACAGAACACCGCCGCCTGCACCGAATACAACATCACCCGGCAGACAAACAGCACCGCCGAAATTTGTAATATTATTCCAATCTTTCATAACAAATTCACGAATAGGTGTCGGGTCGATACCACGGTAATACACCTGAACATCGGGGACATTTTTCATTTGCTCAACATCACGGATACCTCCCCATATAACGGCACCGCCGTTTTTGGTATGCTTTTGCAGAGCCGTTGTAAGATTTCCGCCTAAAAATGTACCTTTGTAGATTTTATCGTACATATCACAAACAACAACATCGCGTTCATATAAACGGTCAATAACCCACTGATTATAGTTACCCTGAAGACCGTCACTCGCGCCGCGGGCAAACTGAACATCGTGTAAATCCGGACGGGTCGGACAGTAAGTGCAGGTTACCGCTCTGCCGACCATTTTCCTGCCGTCATCGTGAAGAGTTTTAAGCGGATTCTCGCCGCCGCCGACAAATTGATGCTCATATCCGAGCACAAAAATCGGTTTCCAAACCTCTTCAAGAGTAATACCGTAAAGCGCATCAAGATACTTGTCCGCAACCTTCGGTCTGCCGTCGGGTAAACGTTCACCCTTCCATAAGGGAGTAAGCTCAATAACTGTTTGTTTATCATTAAAATACATTATAATCCTTCTCCGTTAATATTATTTTTCCGTTCAATTATTTCATTTTTTGAGCAAAAAGCCATTTCCACAACTCATCCGAAGATAAAGCATCATCCCAACTGTTGTGATGATTTTTCGGAAAAACCGTTAGTTTGGCTTTCCCTCCCTCACTGTTGATTCTTTTGACCATATTTATACTTTCATCGCATAAAACGGTATTATCAAGTTCGCCGTGAAATGCCCAAATCGGTAATTCTTTTAGCCGTGCGGCATTCCAATACATTCCGCCGCCGCATATCGGAACAAGAGCCGCAAACCAATCGGGATGTGACATTGCAAGTTGCCATGCCGTATATCCGCCCATTGATATTCCGATAAGGTAAACGCGTGAAATATCAACATCTTCCCTATGCCTCATTGTATCAATAAAATCAGTTAAAACATGATAAAGGTCAAACCAAGAATTTTTATTGCAGTGAGGGGCAACAATAATTGCCTTTATATTGCGTCCGTTTTCAGCTTCAACAATAGTCTTAGGTGTTGCCATATCCTTTATTGAATTACCGCGACTGCCCGCTCCGTGAATATGAATAATAAGCGGTAGCTTTTTAATCTCCGGCTTATACTCATAATATTCAAGATGTTCACCTTTATATTTTTTTGAATTAAATACTTTAATTTGGGGCATTTTAATCAACTCCAAATTCTGTCGTTTGAAAATTCCTTATTCCATTGGTCGGTCGGCTCGAAATATCCGGGAATATTTTTATTGATATGTTCTTTAAGGACTTCTTCATTAAGGTCATCAAAGCCAAGACCGGGTTTTTCGGGGACTTTTATAAATCCGTTCTCAAATATCGGATTATTAATTCCCTTAACCATATCCGCCCACCACGGAACTTCTACCGAATGGAATTCGAGTGCCAACACATTATGCATTGCCGCAGCCGTTTGAACCGCCGCAAGACAAGCAACAGGGCTTTCCGCCATATGAACGGCAACTGCAACACCGCTTTCATCAGCAATATCGCTTATCTTTTTAAGTTCAAGCGCACCTCCGCAGGTTAATATGTCGGGGTGAATTACTGAAACGCCACCTGCTTTAATAAGTTTTTCAAACGGTTCTTTAAGATATATATCCTCACCGGTACATATCGGTATGTTGGTACTGTTTTTAAGTCTTACATACTGGTCGGTGTACATCCACGGTACCATATCCTCTATCCAGGCAAGATTATACGGCTCCATACGCTTTGCAAATCTTATGGCGTCCTCAACGCAAACGTGACCGAAATG
>JAZLFY010000237.1:0-8413 GCA_045616025.1 Acutalibacteraceae bacterium
AAAGGAGAAAAGGAATTATGACATACGAAATGCAAAAACCCGAAGCGGTAATAATTCCGCTTGAAAAAAGAGATGTTATAGAGTTAAGCGGTTATCCGACCGAAACCGAAAGAATTTAATATCCTAAAACCTAAAAAGAGGCAAAGCGAAATGCTTTGCCTCTTTTTTTTGTCTGCTTAATCTTTAAATGTTAAAGTTTTGTAATCTTTTAAAAAAAGCAAAAAAAGGGGTTGATTTTTCTGAAAAGTGGTATTATAATACGAATAAGTGGTGAAAAGTGTACCATAATTCCATATTTGTGTATCAAAGTGGTGAATTTACGGAAAGGTAGGTGGCAAATATGCTTTACGGTGGCTATGACCATAATATTGATAAAAAAGGCAGAATTGCCATCCCTTCAAAATTGCGCTTTGAACTGGGCGACAGTTTTGTTATCTGTCGCGGAATTTACGGTAAACGATGCCTCTGTGTTTATCCCACCGTCAAATGGGAGGAACTTGTTGAGAAAATCGGTAATTTGCCGAATAGCAAATCAAGTGCCGTTAAGCGCTTTTTGTATGACGGCGCATTTAATGTTGAATTTGATTCGCAGGGAAGAATACTTATTCCGGCTTCTTTGCGTGAATATGCTTCACTTGAAACCGATGCACATATAATCGGTGTTGACACTAACCTTGAAATCTGGAATAAAGAACTCTGGGCTAAAGAAAACGACGAATACACACCCGAAGCCATTGCTTCTATTGTAGAAGATTTGGAATTTTAAAGTTATGGAGTTTGTGCATAAACCGGTATTGCTTACCGAAACGGTAAATTCTTTAAACATTAAAGAAAACGGCATTTATGTTGACGGTACGGTTGGCGGTGCAGGTCATTCAACCGAAATAGCCAAAAAATTAAAAGACGGACAACTTATCTGTCTTGACCGTGACCCCGATGCCGTAAAGGTCGCAACCAAGCGTCTTTGCGGTTATAACGCAAAAGTCATTAATGCAAACTATACTGAAATGGCAGATGTGTTAGAGCAAGAGGGAATAACCAAGGTTGACGGAATACTGCTTGATTTGGGCGTTTCTTCCTATCAACTTGATAACGGCGAACGCGGATTTTCCTATAAGCAGGAAGCGTTTCTTGATATGCGTATGAGCAAGGACGGTATGACTGCCGCGGATGTTGTTAATACTTTTTCCGCCGAAGAACTTGCAAGAATATTCAGAGAATACGGCGAAGAAAAGTTTTCGTTCAGGATAGCAAAGGCGATAGTAAGTGAGCGTAATATTTCCCCCATTACGACTACAACACGCCTTGCGGATATTATTTCGGCGAACGTTCCCGCCGCTTACAGGCGGGACGGCCATCCTGCAAGAAAATGCTTTCAGGCAATAAGAATAGAGGTTAACAAAGAACTTGACGGATTAAAATCGGTTCTTGATACGGGATTTGATTTGCTTGAAGTGGGCGGTGTATTTTCGATAATTACATTTCACTCACTTGAAGACAGAATTGTAAAACAAAAATTTAAAGAATTTTGCACGGGTTGTACCTGCCCACCGGATTTGCCGGTATGTGTTTGTCATAAAACTCCGCGCGGTAAACTTAATTTCAAAAAAGGAATTGAAGCTTCAGCGGAAGAACAACAGGAAAACCAAAGAAGCAGAAGTGCAAAACTTCGCTCAATTATTAAGATAAAGGAGGATTGACCTTGAATAACGCAAAGTATTATAACGCAAGTTTGGCATACGATTTTTCAATGTTTATGCCAAAAGAAGAAAAGACAACCGAAAATGTTGTTAAAATGCCTAAACCCGTTTCAAAATCAAATGGACGTGCGGCAATCAAGCGCGTTTCTGTTTCTGCGTTTACCGTTATGACGGTTTGCTTTATTATGGCTGCTCTTTTCGGTAATATATTTTTGCGCCTGCGTATTAACGAGGTCAACTCCGAAATAAGCGACATAAAAGAAGAAATTTCCACACTTGAAAGTGAGCGGACAAGCTTGCAGGTTGAACTTGAACGCAGAATTTCATTTTCTAATGTTGAAGTAGAGGCAGCTGAAATGGGTATGCAGAAAATGAGCAAAGACCAGGTTAAATATATTCGTGTTAACAATAAAAATACTGCCGTTATGAAAAACGGAGAGGTTGTAACAGAAAGCGAATAAGCCGTTTGTAATATAAATTCTGTTACGGCAATATAATAAAAAAGATACGAGAGTTTAGTATTGGCACTGACTCTCGTATTTGAGTATTAAAAATACGGGTTTTTCGTCTGAAATATTTATGGAAGGTGGGGAAAACAATGTCAACAAGACCGAATAAACAAATGATAATAAGAATGTTTGTTGTTCTTGTATGCCTTGTTTTATGCCTGACCGTAGTTTCAACCGGAAGTCTTGTTTACCGTATGATAGTTAAAGGTGAAGAATATCAAAAAAAGGCATCCGAGCAACAACTGTATGACAGTCTTGTTACTGCTCCGCGCGGTGATATATACGACAGTAAAATGAATCTTTTGGCAACAAGTGCAACCGCCTGGACGGTCTATATAACACCTAATGCACTTAACGGTATGAAAGATTCCGATAAAGCCGAAAAAATACGAAACATTATTGCGGACGGTTTATCGGAAATTTTATCACTCGAAAAAGAAGAAATAATCGAAAAGACAAAGCAAAAATCGTATTATGTTATTTTAAAGAAAAAAATTGATAAAGAAACCTCCGATAAGGTAAGAAAATTCATTTCCGATAATAAAGATTTGGAACTTACAAGTTATATCGGACTTGACGAAAGCACGAAAAGATATTACCCCAATGATACTTTGGCTTCTTCAATACTCGGTTTTGTCGGTGATGACGACCAAGGACTTGCAGGACTTGAAAGTTATTATGATAATACCCTTACGGGTGTTGCGGGTAGGGTTGTTGCCGCAAAAAATGCAAAGGGCGACGATATGCCTTTCTCTTACGAAAAGATTGAAGAGGCAAAGCAGGGCGACAGTCTTGTACTTTCGATAGATTCTTATATACAGTACGCTTGCGAAAAATATCTTGATGCGGCGGTTGAAGAAAATATGGTCGTCGAGCGTGGCGCGGCGGTTGTTATGAACGTTAATACCGGCGAAATCTACGGTATGGCGGTAAGCGGCGACTTTAACCCCAATGATGCATTTAAACTTTCCGATGTTGACCAGGCAAAGGTTGATGCTGCTGCAAGCGAAGAAGAAAAAAAGGATGTTAGAGCAGAACTTCTTAACCGTCAGTGGCGTAACAAAGCCGTTTCCGACACATACGAGCCCGGCTCGGTTTTCAAAATATTCACCGCATCCACGGCAATTGAAGAGGCGGCGGTAAGTGAAAAAAACACATTTACATGTAATCATACCTATGTTGTTGCGGGCAATGCCTACCACTGTCACGATACCCACGGCGGACACGGAACACAAACACTTGAACAGGCAATGTCAAATTCCTGCAACCCTGCATTTATTCAGGTCGGTCAGTTAATAGGTGTCGAAAAGTTTTCAAAATACTTTAAGGCATTCGGACTTACCGAAAAAACGGGAATAGACCTTCCCGGTGAAGCATCGCCGAACTACCATAAAGAAGAAAATATGGGTGCTACCGAACTTGCATCATCTTCATTCGGTCAAACATTCAATATTACACCTATTCAAATGCTTACTATGGGTGCAGCGGCGGTCAACGGCGGTTATCTTGTTCAACCGCATCTTGTAAGTAAGGTTGTTGACAGTAACAAAAAAATAGTAAAAACCGTTTCAACCGACTCAAAGCGTCAGGTTATTTCAAAAGCCACATCGGAAAAAATGCGCAAGTATCTTGAATATGTTGTTCAAAACGGTGCAAGAAACGGTATTGTTGCAGGTTACCGTGTAGGCGGTAAAACAGGCACTTCGCAGAAAATATCCAAAATTCTCGAAACGGGAAATGAGCGCTTATATATCGGCTCTTATGTCGGCTTTGCGCCGATAGATAATCCCGAAATTGCCGTTCTTGTTATGCTTGACGAACCTACGGGTGCAAATTATTACGGCGGTACGATTTCGGCACCGGCAGGCGCAAAGATAATGGCGGACATATTGCCTTATTTGGGAATAGAGCCGCAGTACAGTGCCCAAGAACTTAAACATCTTGCAATTAATGTACCTAAAGTTGTTGATAAAGATACCGCAACCGCAAAAGCGGAAATCTTAAATGCAAATCTTGTTTATAAAATTATCGGTACGGGGGATAAGGTATTAAGACAGTTGCCCGAGGGCGGCAGTTCGGTTTATAAGGGCGGCACAGTAATACTTTATACCGATAACAGTGAATCAGAAACAACAACCGTACCGAATTTTGTAGGACTTACCGCAAGCGAAGTTAACACGGCGGCGGCAAGTGTAGGAGTTAATATTGAGTTTTCGGGCAATACAACCTCTGCAGGAATTAAATCGTACAGACAAAGTGTAGAACCTGGTACGCAGATTGCAAAAGGTGAAATAGTAACCGTTTATTTCCGTGAGGAATCAGCGGCGGACGATTAGAAGGAGTTATTTTTAAGATGCTTTTAAAAGAACTGTTGCCAAGTTATAAGGGCAAATTTGAAAACATTGATGTTACGGGTATTACAAGCGATTCCCGTAAGGTTAATAAGGGAAATGTTTTCGTTTGCATTAACGGTCCTTTGGCGGACGGACACAACTTTTATAATTCTGCACTTTCAAACGGTGCTTCGGTAATAGTTTCTGAAAAAGACCTTAAAATTGATAATCAGATAATTGTTGAAGATACTCACGAAACCTTTGGCTATATGTGTGCAAAATGGTTTGATTTTCCCGCAAACCGTTTAAAGATTATCGGTGTTACCGGAACAAACGGTAAAACATCGGTATCATATATGATTAAGAAAATTCTTGAAAAAGCAGGGCAAAAGGTCGGACTTATCGGCACAATACAAAATATGATAGGTCAAAAGACAATAGAAACGGGGAACACAACACCCGGCATATATGACCTTAACCGACTTTTTAAAGAAATGGCGGACGACGGATGTTCCTATGCGGTAATGGAGGTTTCCTCCCATGCATTACATCAGCGCCGTGTTTGCGGTTTCACTTTTGAAACGGCAATATTCACAAATTTAACACAAGACCATCTTGATTACCACGGCACAATGGAAAATTATCTTAATGCCAAAAAGATTTTATTTACAATGTGCAAAACGGCGGTAATTAATCAAGACGATAAATACTATAATGAATTAGTAAAAGACCTTAACTGTAAAATTGTAACTTATTCCTTAAATAACGGCGCCGACTTTTGTGCAAAAAATGTTGATTACAGACCTGACGGAGTAGATTACAAATTATTCGGTAACGATAAAATAAGCCATATAAAACTTAATACCGGCGGCAAATTCTCTGTTTATAATTCTCTTGCGGCATCTGCTTGTACCGTAGAACTTGGGATTGACGAAGAAACGGTATGTGCGGCTCTGCTTGAATTAAAGGGTATAAAAGGCAGGGCTGAGGTTGTTCCGTGTGATTTGGGCTTTACCGTGATTATTGACTATGCCCATACTCCCGACGGACTTAAAAATATTCTTTCAACCTTTAAAGAATGCAAGAAAAACCGCTTGACTGTGCTTTTTGGTTGCGGCGGTGACAGAGATAAAACAAAGCGTTCAATTATGGGCTCGGTTGCGGTTCACAATGCAGATTGTGTAATTGTTACAAGCGATAATCCGAGAAGCGAAGAACCCTCCTCAATAATAAATGATATTTTAGAGGGTACAAAAGGGATGAACACTCCCGTAAAGGTTATTGAAAACCGTATTGATGCAATTAGATTTGCATTAAATAATGCCGCAAAAGACGATATTATCGTTCTTGCAGGCAAAGGACACGAAACATATCAAATTCTTAAAGATAAAACAATTCACCTTGACGAAAGAGAAATAGTAGAAGAAACTGTCAAGGAAATTAAAGAAAAAAGAAGCGTGTAAATTTTATGAAAAACTATACGGCTGTTATTGCGGCAATACTGTCTTTTTTAATTACATCTCTGCTGGGGTTTATTGTAATTCCGTATCTTAAAAAACTTAAATTCGGACAAACAATACTTGATATAGGCCCTAAATGGCATAAGGATAAGCAAGGAACACCGACAATGGGCGGTGTTATGATGGTTGCAGGTGTTGTTGTTTCCTTTGCGGCAACCTATGCAATATCTGCTTTTTCCGGCTCCGGTGTTTACGAGGAATTCAAATCGCCTAACCGAACCGCAATAATGCTTTCGGGAATAATAATGGCACTTTGTATGGGTGCAATAGGCTTTTTTGATGATTATATTAAGGTTGTTAAAAAACGCAATTTAGGACTTACGGCAAGACAAAAAACATTTTTGCAATTGCTTGTTTCGGCGGCATTTTTAGCCACACTCGGACTTTCGGGTATGCACACAACATATATCCCGTTTGTCGGTGAGGTTGATATAGTTCACGGAATAGGACTTATATTCTGGCCTATTGCACTGATGTTTATTTACGGATTTACAAATGCCGTAAATCTGACCGACGGAGTAGACGGCCTTGCTTCTTCCGTAACATTGGTTGTTACCTGCGCATTTTTGCTTGCATCAAATTTCCTTTCAATGTGGGCGCCCAATGCACTTTCGGCATCACTTGCAGGCGCTTGTGCCGGATTTATTGTTTGGAACGCAAAGCCCGCTAAAGTCTTTATGGGCGATACCGGTTCAATGTTTTTGGGCGGTATGGTAGTTGCGTTGTCGTTTAGTATCGGCAGACCGATATTACTTATTCTTATGGGCGCTGTTTACTTTATGGAAGCAATATCTGTTATGTTGCAGGTTGGATATTTTAAACTTACAAAGAAACGGCTTTTCAAAATGGCACCTATACATCATCATTTTGAAATGTGCGGTTGGAGTGAACAAACTGTTGTTCTTGTTTTTTCCGCAGTAACACTTCTGTTTTGTTTCGCGGCACTTTTACTTATAATTTTTGCAATATAAACTTTTAAAAAGGAGGGAATCTAAATGGCTGAAAAAACGGTAAAAAGAAAAAAAGGCTCTAAAAGTTTTGGCGGTCAAGTAGATTTAGTATTCCTTTCTTCTGTTTTGATTTTGCTTGTTATCGGACTGTTTATGCTCTTTTCGGCAAGTTATGCTTACAGTCTTGAATATTACGGAAACAGTTACCGCTTTATTATCCGTCAACTGCTTTTTGCGGTAGTCGGACTTGTTGCAATGTTTATTACCTCAAAAATTGATTATCATTTGTGGAAAAAACTTGCAATACCCATTTATATCGGCTCTGCCGCATTGCTTTTGATTTTGCTTATTTTTCCGCCTATGCTAAGCGGAATGGATGTTAAGCGGTGGATGGTTATAGGCCCTGTTTCTTTTCAACCGTCGGAAATTGCAAAGTTCGGTATAATTCTTTTATTTTCGTTACTTATATCCGCAAATCAGAAAATGATGGGCGAATTTAAGTTTATCGCATTTCTTTTAATTGTTTTATGCGCTACATGTGCATTAATATTTTTTGAACCGCACCTTTCGGCAACCGTACTTGTTTTATTAATAGGTATAGTGTTAATGATTGTCGGCGGACTAAAACTCCGTTATATAATCGGTGGCGCATTGGTCGGTGCAGGCGGTTTTTTAATTGTAATTTTCAGTGGACTTATCAGTTACAGTTCTGACCGTATTAAATTCTGGCTTGACCCGTGGTCGGCACCTACAAAAGAGGGCTTTCAGACAATTCAGTCGCTTTTGGCAATCGGCTCGGGCGGAATACTCGGCAGAGGTTTCGGTCAGTCAAGACAAAAATACTTGTGGGTACCCGAACCGCATAACGACTTTATTTTCTCAATAGTCTGTGAAGAATTAGGTCTTATCGGCGCAGTAATAATTATTCTTTTGTTTGCATTACTTGTTTGGCGCGGATTTACAATAGCAATGCGTTCAAGCGATAAATTCGGCTCGCTTTTGGCAGTCGGACTTACATTTCAGGTAGGATTGCAAGCAATGCTTAATATATGGGTTGTAACCAACACAATGCCTAACACCGGTATTTCGTTACCGTTTTTCAGTTACGGCGGCTCGTCGCTTATGATTTTGCTTGCGGAGATGGGAATAGTTTTATCGGTATCAAAGCAATCTGTAATTGAAAAAACTTAAAAAATGAAAGGGGATAAATAATGCATATTTTATTTGCAGGTGGCGGAACGGCAGGACATATTAACCCTGCACTTGCCGTTGCGGGATATATAAGAGAATTGCATCCCGATACAAGGATAAGTTATATTGGTACGGCGGATAAATTAGAAGCAAAACTTGTCCCCGAAAAGGGATATAATTTCCGCACAATAGATGTTGCAGGTTTTAAAC
>JAZLFY010000238.1:0-3591 GCA_045616025.1 Acutalibacteraceae bacterium
TCTTTAAAATGATTAAAAATGTTTTGTATAACGGAATGCTCAATAAAATTTCCGCTTTAATTCTTAAAAACGATTTATACGGTCTTAAACAAAAAATGGACAGTTCCGAGGTTGGCGGTGCGCCGCTTTTGGGTGTTCAAAAACCGGTTATTAAAGCACACGGCAATTCAAATGCAAAAGCAATTAAAAACGCAATAAAACAAGCAAAGATTTTTGCCGAAACAAAAGTTATTGAAACTATTGCCGATAATATTTACTGATGGGAGTAATTATTTTGGATGCTCTTGAAAAAAACCTGAATTATGAATTCAAAAACAAAAATTTACTTAAAAATGCTCTTACACATTCGTCCTATGCAAATGAGGTCAGGGGTGCATTCACTTCAAATGAACGCCTTGAATTTTTAGGCGATTCCATACTTTCAATTATCGTTTCCGAGCATATTTACAACCGTTTCCCAAATATGCCCGAAGGCGAACTTACTCGTCTTCGTTCTTCACTTGTTTGCGAAAAGGCATTATGTGGATTTTCCCGTGAACTTGGAATAGGGGAACACCTTTTGCTCGGTAAAGGTGAGGATAAAGGTGGCGGCAGAGAAAGAGATTCTATTCTTGCTGATGCTTTCGAGGCGGTACTTGCCGCATTATATATTGACGGCGGTATGGATGTTGCAAAAAAGCATGTTATGAATTTTGTTCTGCGTGAACTTGAAAATGCAAACAAAAAAGAAGTTTCAAAAGATTACAAAACCACCTTGCAGGAGATTATCCAGAGAAACCCCGAAGAAGCTGTTGTTTACATACTTAAAAGTGAATCAGGTCCCGATCACGACAAAACGTTTACTGTTGAGGTTAAACTTAACTCAAATGTAATCGGTGTGGGAACGGGTAAAAGTAAAAAGCAAGCGGAAGAAGAGGCGGCAAAACAAGCACTTATATTAATGGGTGAAAAAATATGAGTGCAAATCACGCAAATATTTCGATTTTTGTCCCTCATATCGGTTGTCCTAATAATTGCAGTTTTTGTAATCAAAGATATATTACCGGTGTTACAACCGCCCCGCATCCGTCCGATATTGCAGGTGCGGTAGAAAATGCCGTTAAAGGTAAGAAATATAATCCCAAAACAACCGAGATTGCTTTTTTCGGCGGTAGTTTTACCGCAATAAACCGTAATTATATGACCGATTTACTTCGTAAAGCTTATGCATTTATTAAGGACGGAACGGTAAGCGGAATAAGAATTTCCACAAGACCTGATGCCATTGACGAAGAAATATTATCTTTGCTTAAAGATTACGGTGTAACATCAATAGAACTCGGCGCTCAAAGTCTTAACGATAAAGTGTTAAGGGCAAACAACCGTGGACATACGGTTAAAGATGTTGAAAATGCATCGAAACTTATTAAAGATTTCGGCTTTTCATTAGGGCTTCAAATGATGACGGGTTTATATAAAGACAGTGATGATCTTGCACGGAAAACAACAAAGGAAATTATTGATTTAAAACCCGATACAGTTAGAATATATCCTACAATTGTTTTAAAAGATACATATTTAGCGGCTTTATATGACGACAAAAAATACGAGCCGCAAACACTTCAAGAAGCTGTTGATTTATGCGCCGAACTGTTTATGCTTTATGAAAATGCAGGTATTAAAGTAATAAGACTCGGTCTTCACTCAATTGAAAAGGAAGCGTATGTTGCAGGGCCTTGGCATCCGGCATTCAGCGAACTTTGTCAGTCAAAAGTTTTTTTAAATATGGCTCTTGAATATCTTAAAGATAAGGGCGATTATAATATTTTTGTTAATTCAAATAGCGTTTCAAAAATGGTAGGACAGTCAAAATGCAACATTGAACACTTAAAAAATGCAGGTTATAACTGTAAAGTTTTAATAAATGATGCTGTAAAAGATTATAGAATTATAACGGAAAGGAGATAGAATTTATGTTACTTAGTTCCATTAATATTCAGGGTTTTAAATCTTTTGCCGATAAAACTGTTTTAAAATTCGGTAAGGGTATTACTGCAGTTGTCGGACCTAACGGAAGCGGTAAAAGTAATATATCCGATGCGGTTCGTTGGGTACTCGGCGAACAGTCAACCAAAAGTTTGCGCGGACAATCTATGGAAGATGTAATTTTCGGCGGAACTGATTCCCGCAGACCGCACGGTTTTTGCGAGGTTACATTAAACATTGATAATTCCGACAGAACTCTTAACTTTGATAACGATTCTGTTTCCATTACAAGAAGATACTACCGTTCGCACGAAAGCGAATATATGATAAATAATGTATCTGTCCGTCTTAAAGATGTTCACGAACTCTTTATGGACACAGGTCTTGGCCGTGACGGTTATTCAATGATAGGACAGGGCAAAATTGATAATATTATCAGTTCCAAATCGGACGAAAGACGCGATATTTTTGAGGAAGCATCGGGAATATCCAAATATAGATACAGAAAAACCGAAGCCGAAAGAAAACTTACTGCGGCAGAGGATAATCTTTTGCGCCTTAAAGACATAATGAACGAACTTGAAAGCCGCGTTGAGCCACTTCGCATACAGTCCGAAAAAGCCGAAAAGTTTTTGGAACTTTCCGAAAGCAAAAAGCAACTTGAAATAGGACTTTGGCTTTATACACTTGATAATTTTAAGGACACTTTGCGTTCGCAGGAAAGCAAAATTGATGTTTGTCAAATTAAATATAAAGAAATTGAAGATGCTTTATCTGATTTTGACCATGAAAATGAAAAAAACACCGAACTTTTTACCCGTATAACATCAGATATTGAAAGTAAACGCGCCGAAATTTCAAATATAAATGAAGATACCGTTAAAATTGAAGGTGAAATATCCTTACTTCAAAACGATATTCAGCATAATAACGAAGCCATTAAACGCTTACTTGACGAAAAATCTCAACTTGATTTGACCGATACAACCGCAAAAACCGAAATTGAAACCATAAATGAAAATATTACGGTTAAAGAAAAAGAACTTGCAAAATTAAATGAAGATTTATCTTCCCTTGAAGACGAATTATCAAATCTTTTAAATGACAGTGAAAATATTTCAAGAAAAATAGAAGATTATATCCGTCAGTTAAACACCCTTACAAACGATATTTCCGATTGCAGAGTAACCCGCACGACCGCAGATACATCTATCGAAGAAATAAATGCCCGTGCGCTTACCGTAAATGAACTGATTGAGCAAAATAACAAAGAAATTGAATTTTTACAAAACGATTATAAAGAAACCAAAAAACTTTTTGTTAAAACAACTGATAATATTGAATCGTTAAACAATTCTTTAAACGGATATAATTTGCGCCTTGAAAACAAAAATACAAAGGTTGAAAATCTTAAAACGCAGGCAGAGGAATTGCGCCTTGATGTTGAAACAAAACGCAGAAGAATACAACTTCTTACCGAACTTGAAAATAGTATGGAGGGTTATTCAAAAGCGGTTGTATCAGTATGCGATGAATCAAAAAAAGGTATACTTCGCGGTATTTTAGGGCCTATTTCCAAACTTATTAATGTTGACAAGAAATACTCCGTCGCCATTGAACCGGCAC
>JAZLFY010000239.1:0-5033 GCA_045616025.1 Acutalibacteraceae bacterium
AACGGCATCGTCACCGTAATCGTCTTTGCAGTAAATGTCACCGGTAGTGCCGGACTGAACACCGATTTTCTTGCCCTTTAAATCGTCAACGGAAGCAATCGGTGAGCCGTCTTTAACAATGATAACCTGTTTACCGGTTGCATAACTTTGTGTAAAGTTAACCGACTGTTTGCGTTCTTCGTTAACGGTAAGACCTGCAAGCACAACATCAATAGAGCCGCTTTGTACGGCGGTGAGAAGTGCATCAAAGTCCATATCTTTAATGGTGAGCTTCATACCGATTTTTTCGGCAACCTTTTCGGCGATTTCCGCATCAATACCCACTACTTTGCCGTTGTCGTCAACATATTCGTAGGGAGGGAAGCCTGCCGCAGTACCCATAACGAGTGTGTTTGAATCTTTCTTCTCGGTGGTTTCTCCGCATCCTGCAAAGGCAAGACAAACAAGAGCCAACACCATAACAAGTGCAATAATTTTTGTTGTTTTTTTCATGATAAAATACCTCTTTTATTTAATCTGTTGATATTTTATCATATTTTTTTCATATTGTCAACTCTGCTACTTATTGGCGGTATAACTTTTATTAGTAAAAACTTTGAATACCGAAGCGCTGTTCTTCCTTAATCTGATTTAATGTTCTTGCAATTTTTTCTCTGCAAGCATAAAATTCTGTTCTGTTGTTTTCTTTCACATAAACAGGCAGGGCGGTTATTTCATTTGATATTTGGTCAATTAATGAGTGATTTGCAAAAAGGGTTAATACCGTTTCTTTTTCCTTAAATTCTTTTTTTAGCTTGTTTGCACTTTTGGCGGCACTTTCCTTTCCGCTTTCAAATTCTTCGGTACATATATCAAGGTTTTCTTTTATCCCGTCGCATTTTGAAATAATAATAAAATTTCCCGTAACGGTTAATGCTAAAACCGTTACAAGAAGTATTATGGCGGCAATTATTCTTTTCAACGGTTTTCCTCCTCAATAACTTTCATATTTCCGTTCTGGTCGGCGGTCATTAAGAACACATCTTTAATTTTTTTGTGTTCGCCTGTCAGTTTGTTTTTTATTGCCTTTTGGTCAAGATTTAAAAATTTAACCGTTTCTTTAATTATTTTTCCGTCTGAAATAATGGGTAAGGGGAGTGACTCTTTTTCGGTTTTAACCGATAAATCTTTTGCGCTGGGCGGAACCGTCTGTGATTTGGGCAGTACACTTATTTCGCCGTTAACTTCAAGGATCGCGTATGCCACATCTTCAATATTGAATATATCTTTACTTCGCAGCATTTCCACAAGGTCGATAACGGTCATACGCACTCTTTTCATTTGGTTTATATCAATTTTGCCGTTTTTAATAATCACAATTGAAGAGCCGTTCATAATTTTTCTTAAAAAAGTGCTTTTCATAACAAGTAAGGAAACGGTAATTTCAAGTATTACAAGCACCGAAATGGCGGCAACGCCGTTTAAAACAGGTTGGTTTGAGTCCTGAAGCGGAATTGCGGCAATTTCGGAAATAAGCAGGGTGATTACAAGTTCGTTTGGTTGCATATCGCCGATTTGCCGTTTACCCATAATTCTTATTGCAATTGTAATAAACAGATAAAGCACCAGCGTCCTTATAATTGTAGTAATCAATTTAATCACCTTTTTGAAATTTATATTTATATTATCTGCCGTTTTGCTTGCAATATTTAAAAATAGATGATATAATGATTATAACTATAAATTAAAGTGAGGAATTATTTTGAGTCAAATTAACATAAAAGGTTATTTTGCCGATTTTAAAAGATATCTTCCGCTTCTTAAAAATCTTGTTTCAAAAGATTTTAAGGTTAAATACCGCCGAAGCGTTCTGGGTATTGCGTGGAGTGTCTTAAATCCGCTTTTCACAATGATAGTTTTAACGCAGGTTTTCGGACTTTTGCTTAAAGTTCAGGTTGAAAATTTTGCAACTTATTATATTATAGGTTATTCTATATGGGCGTTTTTTTCGGAAGCCACCACAAGTTCAATGAATTCAATTTTGCAGTCGGCTTCGCTTATTAAAAAGGTATATATTCCGAAATACATTTTTCCTCTTGAAAAGGCGATGTTCTCGCTTGTCAATTTTGCATTTATGTTAATTGCCGTACTGCTTGTAATGATTATTCAGGGCGTTTATCCCACCTTTACGACATTGCTTTTCCCGCTTCCGGTACTTTATACATTTATATTTGTCAGCGGTATATGTCTGTTTCTTTCGGCGGCAAATGTTTACTTCAGGGATATCGAACATCTTTACGGCGTATTACTTACCGTGTGGATGTATTTGACACCGATTATTTATCCTATGGAAATATTCGAAGGCGGCGGAACAACCAAAAATGTTGTTCGCACAATAGTCCTTTTAAATCCGCTTACCCGTTATGTAATGTATTTCAGAAATGTTGTAATGTACAATACAATTCCGGGATTAAGGGAAAACCTTATATGCCTTGGCAGTGCGCTTATAACATTTTTAATCGGATTACTTGTCTTTAAAAAGGCACAGACAAAGTTTATTCTTCATATTTAAGGAGTGCAAAAATGGAAAACATTGAAAATGCAGTTGAACTGCGTAATATTGAAATGCACTTTAATATGAGCAGTGAACGGCTTGAAAGTTTAAAGGAATATTTTTTAAAACTTGTTAAAGGCAAACTTCATTTTGAAGATTTTATTGCGCTTAACGACATATCTTTTGATATAAAAAAAGGTGATGTTTTCGGCATTGTCGGACTTAACGGTTGCGGCAAAAGTACCACGCTTAAAGTAATTTCCGGAATTTTAAGACCGACCAAGGGAACTGTTGCCGTAAACGGCAGTATAGCACCCCTTATCGAACTTGGCGCCGGCTTTGATATGGAACTTACCGCAAGGGAAAACATCTACCTTAACGGCTCGGTGCTCGGTTATTCAAAGGCATTTATGGACTCGAAATTTGACGAAATTGTCGAATTTTCCGAAATGCGCGATTTCCTTGATGTACCTATGAAGAATTATTCTTCGGGTATGGTGGCGCGTATCGGTTTTGCCATTGCAACCTGCACCACGCCCGATATTCTTATCGTTGACGAAATTCTTGCGGTCGGCGATTTCCTTTTCCAGCAGAAATGCGAAGAAAGAATTAATAAAATGATGAACGATAATACCACCGTTATTATCGTTTCACATTCGATAGAACAAATCGAGCGCCTATGTAAACACTGTGTTTGGCTTGAACACGGCAAAATTAAAATGATAGGCGAAACAAAAGAGGTATGCGATGCTTATAAAAGCATTGGATAAAAAATAATTTATTTTGATTAGGAGTTGATTTTCCCCATGGACGACCCCGGGAGTATTCCGCTGGGCAGTATAATAGCATATATATTGCTCGTTATCGGCTGTGCTTATTTTGCCGGTACAGAAACATCCCTCGCATCCGTAAACCGAATTCATATGATGACCGAAGCCGACAAGGGCAACAAACGGGCATCGCGCGTTCTCAAAATTCTCGATAATTTTGAAGAAGCGCTGTCGGTGTTGCTTATCGGTAACAATATTATGAATATCGGTTGTGCAACCCTTGCAGTTGTAATTGCAACCCGTGTTTATAAGACAAGTTCGCTTGCCGTCACGGTTGCCACCGTGGTTACCACGGTAATTATCTATGTTTTCGGTGAAGTTTTACCGAAGGTTTTTGCGCGCAGTTGCAACGAAAAATTTGCAATGTATTCTTCCGCCGTTTTGGTGGGACTTATGAAACTGCTTAAACCGCTTTCGCTTTTCTTTACGGCGATTTCACGGCTTGCGTTAAAACCGTTTTCGGCTACCGCACAGGTGCAGGTAACCGTTACCGAAGACGAAATTCAGGACATTGTTGAAAACATATCCGATGATGACGACATCGGTGAAGACACGGGCGAACTTATGCGTTCCGCACTTGAATTCAACGATAAAAATGTCGGTGAAATAATGATACCGTGGGATGATGTTCAAACGGTGTCAACGGGTATGAAAACCGATAAAATTCTTGAAATCGTCAAACAGACAACCCACTCCCGTCTGCCCGTTGTCGGCAGGGACGGCAGTATAAAGGGCATTTTGCAAATAAGGAAATTTTTAAGCGCCTACATAAAGCGCAACCACCGTGTAATATTGGCATCGGTTATTGATTATCCTTATTTCGTAAAACCCGATGTCCGTATTGACGAGCTTTTAACCGAAATGAGTAATCACCGCCGCAATCTGGCTGTTGTAAAAGCGACAAATGGCAGGGTGGTCGGCATTGTCACGGTTGAGGATATTCTTGAAGAACTTGTCGGCGAAATATACGACGAAGAAGATATCGGAGGTGACTCCGATGCTTAACATATTACCCTATATCGCCATTTTTTTGCTTATAATGGCATCTGCGTTCTTTTCTTCAAGCGAAATCGCTTTTGCGGCGGTAAATAAAACCCGTCTTAAAGCAAAAGTTGAGGAAAAACCGACGGTATTTAACCGTTTTGCGCTTAAAATTAAGGAAAAATATGACGAATTTTTAAGTGCCATTTTAATAGGTAATAACCTTGTAAACAATGCGGCATCGTCTATCGCCACGGTTATTGTAATCGGCTTTTTGGGCGAAAATTATGCCTTTGTTTCAACAATTATTATGACGCTTTTAGTCCTTACTTTCGGCGAAATTCTGCCAAAGGTATTCGCAAAACAGTTTCCCGAAGAACTTGCAACCAAATTTTCGTTACCGGTATATGTTATAGCGGTCATTTTTAAACCCGTAACCTATGTTGTAATGCTTTTTGTTAATTTGGTGTCAAAACTTTGGGAAAAGGGTGTAAGCGACAGCGAAGCCGTTTCGGGTGAAGACCTTGAAAATATTATTGATATTGCCGAGGACGAGGGTGTTCTTGACGAGGAACAGTGCGACCTGCTTCAAAATGCGCTTGAATTTGAAGATGTTGCGGCGTATGAGATAATCACACCCCGTGTTGATATGGATGCGCTTGACATACGGGACCCTTACGAGGTTAATC
>JAZLFY010000240.1:0-1469 GCA_045616025.1 Acutalibacteraceae bacterium
CCGACCGCCATACCGGTTTCAACAGTACCGCCCGACATATTAAATATACCGCTTTCAAAAACGTTACCGCCGTGGCCGCCGTTTGATTTACCATCAAGATTTTTGAAGGTGTATGCCGTACCGCCGGATATTGTACCGTTCTTTAAATTAAAGGTTGAAGTTCCGTGCATACTGATATTGCCGCCCATACCGTAAGCAACACCGCCGGATATTGTGCCGCCTGTCATATTAACGATTTGCTTACTTGACGGCATATAAATATTACCGCCGTAACCGTTTGAAGGACAGTTGGGTGTTTGACCGCCGGTTATGGTGCCGCCGGTTATTTTTAACATTTCACCCGTACCGGTACCCACAAATATATTACCGCCATAAAGTGCAGTACCACTTGAAAGTGTACCACCCGAAATTGTGAGGTGTCCACCGCTGACTATTGCAATTAAGCCACCGTTACCGTCAACCTTTGAAAGAACGCCGTTGGAATTATAATTGTTAAATGTTGCTTCACCGCCGAAAACTTCACCGCCGGAAATTTCACAATCGTTTGAAGCAATGTATATTGAGCCGCCGGAACCGTCAATGGCAGTTGTACTCTTTTGGGCATTTTCGTCATATGCTTTACCGCCTACAATTTTACCCGAAGTCATACGGAAACAAGAACCGGCATCAAGATAAACATTACCGCCGTTTTTACCCGAAACACCGCCTTCAAGACTACCGCCGTTTACGGTAAGTTTACCAAGAGCGTAAACATTGCCGCCCGTTGTAGTTACCGTACCGCCGATTACAGAACCACCGGAAATTTCGGCTTCACCGTTTTGGTCAATATATAGTCCGGTACCTTTATCGCTTGTTGCGGCAGAAGCATTGATAATGCCGTTTACAAGACGGAATTTACCGCCTGACGAAACGGTAATAAGTGCTCTTGTTTCACCATAGTTCACACCCGATTTTGCATTAATCGAGCCGCCGCCTGCACAGTCGCAAATCGTAAGGTTTGCGCCCGATTTAACAAGGTAAGAACCGTTTATACTGCTTGTTGTTACCTTATGACCATTAAGGCAAAGTGTAACATCGCTTGAAAGATTTTGAACACCCGAAAGGGTAACATCACAGTTAAGATAGTAATGTCCTGCTGCTGTGGGCAATGCATTGGTGGTGTTCCAAGCGGTGTATTCGTATTTTGTATGGGTAGAGTCGGTACATTCAATTTTTCCGCACTCGTCACAGTGGTTATGTTCGGCAACAACAACCTTGCAGGATGCAGTACCGGTGCTTAGAATTCCGCGTTGGTCACTACCGCCTTTTCTGATTGCGCTTATGGTGGCAATACCCTTACCGACTGCGGTTATCTTACCGTTTTTATCAACGGTTGCAACCGAAGTATCGGAGCTTACCCATTTAACATTGGTTGAGAAACTAAAACGGGAAAGATTATTGTCGCCATATCTTGCACCGTATTTAGCATA
>JAZLFY010000241.1:0-6098 GCA_045616025.1 Acutalibacteraceae bacterium
CCGCCGTTACCGCCGATGCGATAATAAGCCGTTTTCTGATTATTGCTCTTTGCCTTAAACTGCGGTAGCCCTTGCCTGCGCGCGCATCAAACTGAAAGGTGAATTTTTCGGTTTCGCTTTTAAGTTTCTTTGCACTTAAATTGCCGTATTTCGGCGAAACAAAGAAAACTATGCGGTCAAAAATTTCGCTTCCCGTATCGTTGATTTCGATTACGCTTTTATTAACACCTTTTACCATAAAACAAAAATCCTCCAACTTGTTTTTATAGATTTATGTTTATTCTTGACAGAAAATTGGACAAATATTCAAATTAACAGTTGACATAAAATTGTGGATAACTCGGTTGATAAGTTGAAAAACCCTGCATAAATGCAGGGTTTTTCTTAAAAATATACTTATTTTTTGTCGTTTTATGTCGACTGCTTGTATTATTATTTTTGTCCCATTGTTAAAAATTTGACCGTCCGTTCGGCGCTGTCCTTACTGTTGCCGAAGTCCTTATTGCCTATATTGTGATAATCGTACATAGAGCAGAATTTATCAACATCTTCTATAAGTGTTTTAAGATAATCTCCCGTGATTCTTGTAAGGTTTTCCGCCATTTCGTCGCCGTGCTTTTTAACGGTTTTACGGTTTATACCGGACATTAACATTTCGTAGTGTTTAAAGCAAAACTGCGGCTGATTATTAAAGCGGGTGCGGAATTCCTCCTCGTTTTCGTAAACACGGTAAATAGTTTGCACCATTCTTTCAAGTCCCCAGTTCATTTTATTACAAATAAAACAGTTATCGTTTATTTCTTTAGCACGCTTTGCCTTTTTTTCGGTACTGCCGCCATTTATAACATTTTCTTCAATTTCTTTTAGGTGGGTTGAAAGCATAAGGGATAATTGAAGCCGTCTGCCCGATGACATCATTTTTGCATAATGGTCAGGGCAAAAACCGATTTCGTTGGTCATTACCCTTACATCCGGCTCCATCATAGCGTCGCCCAATATGTAGTTTATTATTCTTTCTTCCACCTTATCGTGCATACGGCAAAGCGGACATCCGTTTTCTTCTTCAAAAATTTCCGAAACCGGAATTGTACAAATATCGTCGCGCATTTTTTAATCCTTTCTGTTGCTCTTTGATATATTTTGTTATATAATAATTTGGGGTGAACTTATGAACGATGTTTATTTTTCGGACAATAAAGCCGTTATAAAAAATACCCAAAACTTTGACCTTAAACAAACACTCGACTGCGGTCAGGCATTTCGCTTTAAAGAAAAAGACGGTAAATTTTGCGGTATAGTTAAAGATAAATACATAGAAATTCACAAAAAAGAAAATGAAATAATAATAGAAAATACAAACAAAGAAGATTTTGATAATCTTTGGTACGATTATTTTGATTTGGGCAGAGATTACAGCAAAATAATTGAAAGTTTTAAAGGAAACGAAACACTTTACCGTGCGGCAAAGTTTTCAAGCGGAATCAGAATTTTAAAGCAGGAGCCGTTTGAGGCGCTATGCTCGTTTATTATTTCGCAAAACAACAATATACCGAGAATTAAGGGCATAATTGACCGCCTTTGCACAAATTTCGGCGATAAAATAAAGGGTGGCTACACCTTTCCGACTGCCGAAGTTTTAAGCCGACTGACCGAAGAAGATTTATCGGTTATACGAAGCGGATTTCGTGCAAAATATATCGTTGATGCCGCACGCCGTGTTGCAAGCGGTGAAACCGACCTTAAAGAAATAAAAAATCTTTCATACACACAAGCGGCGGCAGAACTTATGAAAATTAAGGGCGTAGGGCCAAAGGTTGCCGACTGTGCCCTGCTTTACGGTTTTTCGTTTACCGAAGCATTTCCGAAAGATGTATGGATAAAGCGAGCATTAGCCGAATATTTCGGCGGTGAAATTCCCGAATGTGCCAAGCAAAATGCGGGAATTGCGCAACAGTATATATTCTATTATATCAGAGAAACTACATCATAAAACAGTTGAATTTAAGGGCTTTACCCGAAAGCGATTTATCGCTTATCATAACGGTATTTTCGCCCGTAATCTTTTCACAGTAACAGTTTAATTTATTTTGTATTGCCGAAGCGATTATTTCGTCTTCGGCATTTTCATTTGTAAATGCCTTATAAAACCCGACCTTTTCGTAAAACAGCACAAGTTCTTCCTTTTCGGGTTTTAAAAATACGGGTGCATCGGAAGTTTCCAGCACCGATTTTATAAATGCAGTCATATATCCCTTACCCCGTTCGCTCTTTTTGGTTGCGGCGGCATAAAGGTAGTATATTGTTTTGCCCTTTAATTTACAGGGTAATAAAAAGAGTATTGACACCACTTTGCCGTCAACCTTATAGGTTTTTGCAAAAGAGCCAAAATTTTCAAAGAACAGATTGTCAAACGGCTCGTCCGTGCCGAATGCTTCTTCGTAAATTTTTCTTATTTCGTCCATTATTTTACCGCTTCACACACATATTTTTTTGCCATTTTTTCGGGGTGGTAAGAGGTCTTTGCAAAGCGAAGTCCCTCATTGCCCATATCGTCCTCACGGTTGATATATATGACACTGTCATTAAGACTTTTTGCAAATTCGTTGTTTATTACCGCATAGGCACCGTCATATTCTTTAAGTGCCTTTTCAATGTGGATATCCACCGTTTTACCGTTAATAAAGGAAGCCAGCGTAAAGGCAATAATTTTGCCGTCCACCCTTAAAGCGCCGCCTGTTATTCCGAGTTTTTCTTTGTTATTAAGCAGGGTTTCTATACCCTTCTTTTCGGCAAGTAAACTTTTATCCGTTTTGTCAAGATTTTCACTATACCAGTTTTCGCTGCAAGCGAGGATATCCGCCGTGTTTTGGTCACTTAAACTTTCAAAAGTGTAATTATACTTTTTCTTAAAGGCGGATATGTGGTTTCGTTTTGAGTGATATTTTTTACCCTTTAATTCACACAAATTCTCTTTAAGGTAAATATAATCAAAACCGTCACGCTGTTCATAAAAATTATAGTGTTCGCCGTAAAGTTCTTTAAAGGTTTCGAACCTTTTGCCTTCCTGCGCCCAAAAGAGAGGGTATTCTTCACCCGAATACTCCCTTATAAGTTCCATACCCCTTTTAACATCACAAAAAGGCAGTGAGAAGGCAGGCTTGCCGTCTATTGACAGTTTGACAATTATTATATTGTCGCAAACGGCGGTTTCTTCCCCATAATAATCCTGCCAAACAATTAAATTGACGGGTGAAAAATCACAGGTAAACTCGTATTCACTTTTATAAATCGCGGTAAGGGCTTCAACCTCGTCTACCGTAATTTTGTGAAAATGCATTGATAAGACTTCCTATTTTAAATTTAGTCATGCAGATATATTGTTCGTGTGTTTCGGTGCATATATACGCTAAGTAGCAGCCCGACACTTAAATATGTACAGACAAGTGATGTTCCGCCTGCGCTGAAAAACGGCAGCGTTACACCGATAACCGGTAAAAGTGCAACACACATACCTATATTCATAAGTATTTGTGCGAAAAGCATACCGAATATGCCGACCGCAATATATTTTCCGCTGTCCTTTTGACAGTCTTTTGCAATAAGCAAACACTTAACACATACAGCCGCAAGCAAAAGAAGAACAATTATGCAACCGATAAAGCCGAGTTCTTCGCCTATGCTTACAAAGATAAAGTCATTTTGTCCTTCGGGAACACCGCCGACACGGGTAAGTGTGCCTTTAAAAAGTCCCTGTCCCGAAAAACCGCCGTTGGCAAGTGCCATTCTGCCTCTGTACTGCTGATAGGTAGCACCCTTAATATCGCTTTCAATATCAAAGACACTTATAACCCTCTGCCTTTGGTCATCGTTCATTATAAAGAAATAAATTATCGGGGAAGCAACAACCGCCGCGCCAAGTGCCGCAACAAAGTATTTCCACGAAACGCCTGCCGCCCACATCATTGCAAGCATAATTGCCGCAAAGACAAGTGCCGTACCGTCGTCGCCCTGAAAGTGTATAAGCACTACGGGAAAAGCCCCGTGCAGGCAAAGCGGAATTAAATATTTCGGTTTGTTCACATTGTCTTTAATCTTATTAAGATGTGCGGTAAATGTGATTATAAAACAAACCTTTAAAAGTTCCGCCGGCTGAAATGTGGTAAATCCCAAATCAAGCCACGCCTTATCGTCCGTACCCTCAGGCGCAAAGCCGATAAAAAATGTAAGTATTACGGGTATTAAACCCAAAAGGGCGATAATAAACCAGTGTTTTATGAATTTTTCAAAATCTACGGTAGATATTACCGCCGCAACAATTATTCCGAGAATAAGGGATAACCCTTGTACAAGTACAGGCCTTGACGAGCCGGTATAACGGGTTGCCGAATATACCGCAAGACAACCGTACAGCGAAGCAAAAACACATATTGAAAATAAAACTTTATCGGTTTCTCGGATAAAGTCCGCCGTACGGGCAAAAAGTTTTCCCATTTTTCCACATCCTTTTTTAAAGTGAATATTCCGCCAAAACTGTATCGGGCGCAGTATCTTTTCCTGTTATGCGCTTATAAATTTCATCTGTTTCAAGTTTAAGTTTTTTCTTTTCTTCGCCGTCAAGTTCACCGTAAAGTTTATCGGTAAAGACAATATTCATAGGTTTATCTTCATCTTCAACAATTTTAAAAATTGAAAATGCGGTTTTTTGTATCTTACCGCCACCAATATAAAGATGTGCGGCAATTCCGTATTGCGGTAATGCCTCGTGAACACTGTAAAATGTGTTTGAGGACATTGAAACATTGCCAAGCGAATAAAAGACGGGCGTTTCACCCTTTATTTCCGCCTTTTGCGTAGTATGGGAGTGGGCGGGAAGAATACCGTCAAACCCGATTTCAAGTGCGGTATCAATTACATAATTTGAAAATTCGCCCGGCTCGGTATTGAACTGACCGCCGATATGCGGAAAGAAAAGTACAATATCGGCATTTTGCCGTGCCGAAGTGTAATCTTTTTTCAGTTGTTCAAAATAGGGTTTGCATACCGCCTTATCATGATTATTGTCTTTATAAGCAACCGGTATGTTTAATGCGCGTTTAAGCATTATACCCTGTTCCCAAGTAAGTTCTTTATCAAAAACATCTTTAAAAAATTTTACTGCGTTTTCAAACTGAAGCGGTCTGCTTGAAATAAATGCAGGATGACCGCCGGGGCGAAGAAAATTTATCGCTTTAAGTTCGTCGTCGGTATATTCGCCGTTCTCTGTACCGTTGACACCGTAGGTATAGGATATTACGGCAACGGTGGTATCGCCTGCCTTAAAATATGCCGTTTCGTTTTTTCTCTCTTCAGAAAGATATGTGCCGGTGTGAAGCACACCTGCATTATCAAGAACTTGGAGTGTTCTTTTAAGTCCTTTAACACCTCTGTCAAGTGCGTGATTGTTTGCGGTGGTTACAAGTTTAACACCGGCGTCTTTAAGGGCATACAGAAGACTGTCGGGCGCATTGAAGGAGAAAATCGTTTTGGAATATTCCGCCTCTTCACCCGCAAGAGGTGTTTCAAGATTTGCAATTACATAATCGGAAAGCCCCAAAAAATCTTTTGATTTTTCAAAAAGAAAGGAATAATCGTAACCGTTTTCCCTTTTTGCATGCTCTAAAACTATCGGCTCGGACATAACATCGCCTAAAACCGTAAGTTTAAAAAAATCGCCGCTTTTTGTCATAAAATGGCCCCCTTTTTAATCTATAATATTATACAACATTTATGTATTTTTTTCAAGATAATAAATATTTTTTCAAGATAATAAATAACACTTGACATTTTACTGTTTTCGGACAATAATATGTTATTAAATATTGAAAGGAAGCGTATGTATGTTTACAGTTAAATACTTAATTGAAATACTAATCAAAATCGGTCTTGCAACCGTTATCGGTCTGCTTATCGGTCACGAAAGAGCAAGACGCGGAAAGGATGCCGGAATACGCACACATATTTTGGTTGCCGTTGGTGCGGCTATGACTTCTATGACTTCATTTTTTGTTTTTAATTACTTAAATGTTCAGGGTGATGTTTTCCGTATTCCCGCACAGGTT
>JAZLFY010000242.1:0-4466 GCA_045616025.1 Acutalibacteraceae bacterium
AAACGGTGCTGTTAATGTTTCGGGAACTGCTGTTGCAAATATTTATGTAAGCGGAAAAATGCTTACAGTAAGCGATTTGACCACCGGTGCAGATATCGGTATTGCAATGAAAACCAAAGGCGTATTTGCAAACGGCGCTGCGGCTTTGAAAGACTTCTTCCGTGCAATTAACAACGAAACTGAAAAAATAGTTGTAAGCGGCTCTGATTTGGCACTTGCCGAAAAGTAATTTACTAAAAAGGTCGAAGACATTGTCTTCGACCTTTTCTCTTTTTAATATAAAAACAGCGGCGGAAGATTATCTTCCGCCGCTTCAATCTTTAAAAGATTATCTCTTCTGTTGAAGTGTGTAATGAACGTCCTCTGCCATTTCTTCGGGTAAGAACTTGTGAAGAGTATTAATAACTTCACCGTTGTTCCACTTTCTGTCCTCTGCAAGGGCTTCGGTAGTACCCATAACGGTAACATTAAGTTGACGGTGACGTGCACGAACATGGTCCCAGTCAATAAAGTAAACATGAGCGAACTCACCGCCGTCAAGTTTACCGTCTTTAACGGTCATGGTTTCGCTTCTGCCGAAGAATACACTGCGGAGGTGACCGTCGGTATTCATTGATGTAAAGTCGCCGGGTTCACCTACATAACGGCCGAATTGAGCGTGAATCGGGCCGGGATGACGGTATTGATGTTCTTCTGCAAAATCGGGAATCATCTTGCGCATGATGTCAAGAAGGTCATGCTGTAAGAATTCGAGGTCAAAAGAATCAATATCGTGTGAGCATTCCTGAACCATAACAGAGCAGGTGGTGTGGTGAGAAGCGATGCAAACGGTACCGTTCTTAATGCCTGATGCTTCTACAATTTCCATAATTTCCTTTGATACGTCGTGGAAGGTCGGAATCCAACCGCGTGATTGGAGTTCGAGTTCCTTTTGAAATACTTTAAATTCCATTTTTTATTCCTCCATATATAAATTTTTAAAATGGTTTTAAATTAATGGCGCTCGTCCCATGCTTTTCTGACTGCCGAAATCATTTCGTCAATCATAGCAATTCCGCCCTTAACAACACCCGAAGAAGAGCCGGTTGCATCGGCACCTGCGATAATGGTGTTGTATACATCGTTACCGTTTGAAATTCCTGCGGCGGTGAGAACGAGTATGTTTTCGTCAACACTCTTAACCGAATTCATTGCAGCTTCAACATATTCGGGACCAACACTGACACCCGTTCCGATAAGTTCGGACGGCTCTGCAACGATAATGTCGGGGTGGATAGATGCAATCTTTGAAGCATCTGCCATGGAGTCGGCACAAACGATAGAGGTAAGACCTAAATCTTTTGCGCGTTTAACCGTTTCTTCAAGAACTTCAAAGGTAAGCGGTTTTTCGCAGTGGTTAAGCATTACGCCTTCGGCACCTGCCGCAACAAGTGATTCGGGAAGTGTGTCGGCAAGACCGCGTCCCGGTTGAAGCGGGTCCATGTGCGGAGCGAAAACGTGAATAAATTTGGTGTTTTCCTTTACTCTGCGAATATCAACGACAGGGCAGGTAAAGATGATATCAACGCCGTATTTTTCGGAGGCCTTATCTGCGGCAATGGCGAAATTCAAAACATCGTCACCGTAAAGATATGATTTAGGGCCAATTTCGAAAAAAGGCGGTTTGATAACATGTTTGTTCATAGTTTATCAACCTTTCCTAAAATTTTGCATAATAATTATATCAATATATAATTGTGTAGTCAATCACAAATTAGAATAAAAAGCAATTTTTAATCAAAAAAATTATTGTTGATATTTATTTCGGGGGTTGAAAAGCAACTCGTTTTTATATATAATATAAATGTATGTTGGAAAATTAGGATTAAATAAATATCGGAGGGCTAATAATGATTAACGAAAAATCACTTTCGGCGGCAAAAGAAGCGTATGATATTGAAGCGCAATGCATAACCGAAATGAAAGACTATTTTGACAGTGAACAGTTTTCTGCGGCGGTTGAACTTTTGTGCGGTGCAACACGAATAGGCACCTGCGGATGCGGACATTCGGGAATTATCTGTCAGCACATGGCACATTTAATGTGTTGCATTGAAAGACCGTCCCGTTTTATTTCACCTGCTGAGGCAGTTCACGGCGCAACGGGATTTTTGCAGAAAGGCGATGTAATGATTTTTGCTTCCCGCGGCGGCAGTACAAAAGAACTTTTCCCCATTGTTGATATCTGCAAAGCAAAGGGTGTTAAGATTATCACCGTTACCGAAAATATGGAATCACCCCTTGCAAAATCTGCAGATGTTGTTTTAAAACAGCATGTAAACCGTGAAACGGATAAATACAATATGCAGGGCACAACAAGTACCACCGCACTTTGTATGATTTTCCACGCACTTCAGGCGGCAATGGTTGAAGAAACCGATTATCAGGCAGAACAGTTTGCTCTTATCCATCCGGGCGGAGCAGTAGGCGAGCGCCTTAATCACAAATCGCTTTAAATTTATTTTACATAAAGGAGAATTATTATGGAAAACAAAACGAAAGTAGGTTTCGTCTGCTTTGGCGAAATCAATACCCCTTTTGAAAGATTGCAACTTAAACACGACGATGCTTTAAAGGCAATCGAAGGCGAATTCGACGAAATCGTTGATGCAGGTGTTGTTATTGACGATACCGAATACAAAACTGCCAAAGAAGCGCTCGAAAAACTTCAGGGCTATGATATGGACTGCCTTATCGTATGTGTTGCAGGTTGGGTACCGACCCACGCCGTAACCTATGTTACCGATCCGCTTCGTCATATCCCTATGCTTTTGTGGGGACTTTGCGGTTGGTATGAAAACGGCCATTTGGTTACTACCGCAGACCAGGCGGGAACTACCGCTATCCGTCCTGCTTTTGAAGCACTCGGCTATAACTTTAAATATGTTTACAGCATTGTAAATAAACCCTTGCCGGTTGAAAAGGTTGTTGCTTTCGTTTCTGCGGCTCATGCAAGAAAGAATTTAAGAACTGCCCGTGTCGGCTCTATGGGTTACCGTGATATGCTTCTTTACGGCACACAGTTTGAAGGCAACTCAATGCGCGGTAAATTGGGTGTTGAAGTTGAGCCGTTTGAAATGCTTGAAATGGTTCAGAATATTGATAAACTTGACAAAAAAGATATTGACGACGGCGTTAAGTTTGTTAAGGAAAATTGGAAATTCAAGAAACCGTGTGACGACAGTGTTATCGAAAACGGCGTAAAATATGCTTTGGCGGTTGCACTTAAAATTAAAGAACGCGGTATGGAAGCAATTACCCTTATTGATGTTGACGGTATGAAGAAACTTTTGGGCTTCCCGCCTGCAATGGTATTTATGCTCCTTGAACATTACTGTCAGGTACTTACCATACCCGAAAATGATGTAATGGGTGCGGTAACACAACTTATTATGAAATACATAACCGGTCAAAATGTACCGTATCTTGAATACTATGAATTCTTTGAAAACAGTATGCTTATCGGTGTTCCGGACTTTGTTCCGAAGTCAGCTACCGATGGTGATGTAACCGTTCTTCCTGCGGCTTTCGGGCTTTTGTCTGCTTCACTTCTTAATGTATCAAAGGTTAAAACGGGTTATGTTACCTGCGCGCGTTTGGTATATGTAGGCGGCAAGTATAAAATGCATGTATATACCGCCGAAGCAAAAACACCGCAGCCCTGGAACGAATTCGGCTGGGATGATCCTGCTCCGCAACTTCCGTCTTTGGAAGTATTCCCCGATTCCTGCACGGTAGAAGAATTTGCACAAAATGTATCCTGCCAGCATGTTATTGTTGCTTACGGTAATTTTGTTGAAGCAATTAAAGATTTCTGCCGTATGATGGATATTGAACTTGTAATGTAATTTTATTTGATTTTTTCGGAGGAAACATATATGTTTTTCGGCGTTGATTTAGGCAGTACCAATATTAAGGTTGCTCTTTACGGTAAAGATATGAAACTTATCGACCGTCAAAGTGTTCCGGTGGAATACTTTACCGACGGCGGTGTGGTTGAATTTAATGCCGTAACCTATTGTGAAAATTTGGTATCGTTATTGTCAAAAGTTTTAAAAGAAAACAATGTTAAAGAAATAAAGGAAATTGCCTTTACCGGACAGGCGGAAACACTTGTGGTTTTAGGTGCTGACGGCAAACCGCTTATGAATGCAATTTCGTGGATGGACGAGCGCTCTGTATCGGAGTGTGAAACACTGTCTCAAAAATTCTCTCATGCGGTATGCGAAGAAAAGACCGGACAAATGGCGGTGTTACCGACCTGGCCTGCAACCAAAATTTTGTGGCTTAAAAACAATAAGCCCGAACTTTACGGTGCGGCGAAAACATATATGCTCCTTAAAGACTATGTTGTATTTTATCTCACGGGTAAAAAACTGTCCGATATGTCAATTGCAACCTTTTCTTTCTACTTTGACATATATAAT
>JAZLFY010000243.1:0-2130 GCA_045616025.1 Acutalibacteraceae bacterium
GTTAAGTACATCACGGTAAGCAGACTCAAAATCACCCGAATACCACGGGTCAATAACATCGCGGTTTTCGTTACAATAATCAAGCAAAAGCGAAATTTTATTATCTTTATCCAATCCGCAAAACACAGTCATATTCCGTAAATTCCGCTTGTCCATAGCGATTATATAATCAAACTTTTCATAATCGTCCATTGTCATTTGACGGGAATATTTGCCGTCACAGTTAATTCCGTGAATGTTTAAAATTCGTTTTGCAGGCGGATAAACGGAATTACCGATTTCTTCGGTACTTGTTGCGGCAGATTCAACATAAAATAAATCTTCCGTATTGTTCTTTTTTATTATATCTTTAAAAATAAATTCCGCCATAGGACTTCTGCATATATTGCCGTGACAGATAAAAAGTATTTTAATCATTATTTTTTACCCGTCGAGCCGAAACCGCCGGTGCTTCTTTCGGTGTCAGACAGTTCTTCTGTTTCGCAAAAATCGGCAGTTACATAAGGCGTAATAACAAACTGTGCTATTCTTTCGCCGCTTTCAATTATTTGTGTTTCTTTTGAGTGATTATGAATTGAAACCATAAGTTCACCTCTGTAATCACTGTCAATAACGCCGACTTTATTTGAAGGGGCGAGTCCCCTTTTGGTTGCAATACCGCTACGGGCAAATATAAGACCTACATAACCGTCAGGAATTTGAACGGCAATTCCCGTATGAAAAAGATGTGTATCCCCCGGTAAAATACTAACATCACCGTCGGGCAGATAGTATAAATCAGCACCTGCGGCAAAGGGTGTTCCGTATGTGGGAACGGTTGCTCTTTTAACAAGTTTTTTGAAATTAACCTTAATCATTATTATCACCTGTTATTTCAAAGTAGTATTTTCTGTTTGAAACGGGAAAATCGTCAAGAATACCGTATTCGGGGTCATAAAACTTGCCTTTAAAATATAAAGACCAATGCCAACATTTCGGCGTTTCAAGACTTAAAACGGCAATCTCAGGTAAATCTTCTTTAGAATATGCCGTTTGTTTTTGAGGGTTATATCCGATTTTTAAAGAATCAAGTGCACCCTTTAAATCTTTTAATGTAATTTCCCGTTCTGTTCCGACTATTTCAATTATATTTTGAACATCTACTCCCGAAAGCATTGAGAGTACCGCCTGACCGCAAGCAAGCGGATTTGGTTCATAAATATGATTAACTGTTTTAATAAGGGACATTTTTTCACCTGCTTTTTTATAATTTTATCACGAAAAAGGTATTATTGTCAACAAAATAAAAACTTCTCTGCCAAAAATTAACAGAGAAGCTTTTTTATTATAAAATACTTTTACCGCCGTCTATAAAAATACTTTGTCCAGTGATGTATCTTGCATCGTCGGAGCACAAAAGACTTACCATAGATGCACAGTCCTCGGGCTTTCCGTAAAACTTTGACGGAATCGAATCGGTAACGGTTTTAGCATACGTTTTATCGGACAAAGCATCAATATTGCGGTCGGTATATATAACACCGGGAGCAACATTATTAACCGTTATTCCGAATTCCGCAAGTTGCAACGAAAGTGATTTTACCATATTTGTCTGTGCGGCTTTTGAAGCAGAATAAACAAGCATCTGCGGATGTGGCTTTACCTCCTGAACAGAGCCAATTGTGACAATTCTGCCCCAATTGTTTTCTTTCATATAGGGTACGGCGCTTTGGATAAGGTGGAGCGAGGAAACAAAATTACAGTTAAGTTGCATTATCGTATCCTCTGTGGTTATTTCCTCATAAGGTTTTTTAATCTGTACCGAAGCATTTATTACAAGAATATCAATTCCGCCTGTTTGTTTTATTAGGTCTTTTGATGCTTCGGGTTTTGTTAAATCAGCCCTTAAAATATGAGCCGTTCCACCGTTTTTTTCGATAATTTCTTTAACTTCTTCGGCTTTATCGGCGTTTTTGGCATAATGAACAAATACCTCAGCGCCCTTTTTCCCGAGGTCAATGGCAATAGCCCTGCCTATACCGCGGGAAGATCCGGTTACAAGTGCTTTCCTTTTTGTCATAAATATTATTCCTCTGTTATAATTGTGAAAATATTTTTGCGTTCGGTTGATAACGAAACAGTTTGATTTAT
>JAZLFY010000244.1:0-2754 GCA_045616025.1 Acutalibacteraceae bacterium
GATAAATTGAACGAATATATTTACTACTACAACAACGAAAGGATTTCTACAAAATTAAAAGGAATGAGCCCAGTAGAATACCGAACTCATTCACTTGCAATTTAATATTTATTTTTGTCTAAACTTTGGGGTTCACTTCATATTATGCGTTCTTTTTTTTTATTTTCTTTACAAAATTTGCCGTGTGTGATAAAATGAAATATGAAAAAAAAGGGGGCGGCGAGTTGTTCTTTTATATATGGCCGGTGGCACTTATAATAATTTCAAATCTTGTTTACCATATATGCGCCAAAAGTATGCCCGACGGGGTTAATCCCTTTGCGGCGCTTACCGTTACATATCTTATCGGCGCCGCCGTTTCAACCGTTCTGTTTTTTGTTACGGGTAAGGGACACGGTTTTACAAAAGAAATTTCAAAAATGAACTGGGTGCCCTATGTTTTCGGTATTGTAATAGTAGGTCTTGAAGCCGGCAATATTTACGCCTACAAAGCAGGGTGGCAGGTAAGTACACAGGCGATTGTTCAGTCCTCTGTTCTGGCAATCGGACTGTTGCTTGTCGGTCATTATCTGTACGGCGAAAATATGGCGTGGAACAAAATTATCGGTATTGCCGTTTGCATTTTGGGACTTATGTTTATAAATATGAAATAAAATTATTTTATAAAGAGAGGTACAATTATGGGTAAGGTCAAGAAATTTTTATCGGTAATTTCCGCGGCGGCGGTAACCGTGGCTTCGGCTTTGGGCGGCGTTCAGGTTTCTGTTTTTGCGGAAAGTAAAGAGGTAAGTGTTGTTTCCCTTATAACCGACAAAAAGGCAAAAACTTTCGGCAGATATGCTGTTGTTGACGGCAAAATGCAGGTCGAGTGGTCGGCAGGCGGCTTTGAAATAAATGTTCAAAGCAAAGCCGATACCGAAATGCGTGTTGTTTGCGATACAAACGAAAAAATTTATCTTGCCGTTTTTGTTGACGGTGAGGCACTTGACCGCGAATCACCGATAAGCGAACATATAAATGACATATACATTCCCATTAAAAAGGGCAAACACACCGTCCGTATTTTAAGAGATTCCGGCAACAGCGCAAATTATGATGCGTATTTCTATTTTGACAAACTGGAATTTGACGGTAAAATTCTTGATGCACCCAAAGACAATGATATGTTTATCGAGGTTATCGGTGACTCTATCGCCTGCGGACTCGGTTCGCTCGGCACCTACACGGCAGGTCAGGCGTGGAGAACGCCCGAGGACCACAGCGGTGTAAAGGGCTTCGGTTATAAGGTTGCCGAGGGACTCGGCGCTGACTATTCAATAGTTGCCCGTGGCGGCATAGGTCTGTTTTCGGATAAAGCGGGCAGTCAGGAAGCGGTTGAAGACGGCAAAACCACCATGCAGCAAATTTACCCCTACACCAACGGAAACAGTGACCTTACAAATAAAACAAACCCCTATTCTTTCGAGCGCAAACCCGATTTGATTTTGTTGGAACTCGGCGCAAATGACGGTACAAACGCAGAAGAACAGTGGAGAAAAGCTTATATTGACTTTGTAAAAGAACTGCGCAACCGTAACGGCAATGATGTGCCTATTGTTTGGGTGGGCAAAAACCAGACACACTTTTTAACCGTAACGGCGGCAATAAATGACGAACTTAAAGATGACGGTCATCTTTATGCGCTTGTCCACGAATACGGCGGCAGCGGCAGTGCGGCGCTTGCAACCCAAAAGGCAGGACACCCAAGTGCCGCCGAACAGACCGTATTTGCAAAAACAATTTTAAAATTCCTTAAAACAAATAACATTATTGATGTACCCGACGAAAAACCGAAAACCAAAACCGAAAAGACCGAGAGTACCGACACAAAATCAAGCACCGTAAAAACGGCGGCTATTGCCGGCGGTGTAGGTGCGGCGGCGGTAGCGGCGGCAATTATTACGGCGGTTAGTGTAAGAAAAAAGAAAAAGAAAAAAGAAAAGGAAAACACCAATGCAGATAATTGATATCGCAAAAGAATTTCTGCCTTATGACCGACCGACCGATACAAAAGAACTCGGTAACGGACACATCAATGCGACCTACCTTATAACCGGCGAAAGTAAACAGAGATATGTTTTGCAACAGATTAACAAAAATGTTTTTAAAAAGCCGCGCGAACTGATGTATAACATAATGGTATTCGGCGACTTTGTAAAGACCAAAACCGACGACCCCCGTGCATTTTTGAACTTTCTTAAAACCAAAGACGAAAAGACCTATTTTTTAGACGAAAAAGGTAACTTTTGGCGGATGTATATTTTCGTTGAAAACTCGGTTTGCGTTGAGCGCCCGACACTTTCGGAATTTCGTGAGTGCGGCAGGGCTTTCGGTGAGTTTTTAAAATATCTTGCCGATTTTGATGCGGCGGAACTTTTTGAAACCATACCCGATTTTCACAACACGCCCAAACGGTTTGACGATTTAATGACGGCATACAAAGAGGACGAATTTGACCGCGCGCACGAAGTAGCAAAAGAAATAAAATTCTTTAAAGCAAGAAAAGAATATTATTCGCTTTTAATTGATGCGAATAAAGAAAACAAACTTCCGCTTCGTGTTACACATAACGATACAAAATGCAACAATGTTTTGCTGGATGCGGATACAAGACGGGGACTTTGTGTTATTGACCTTGATACCATAATGCCCGGCTTTTCGGTAACCGATTTCGGCGATGCCGTCCGCTTCGGTGCTTCTTCGGCGGCGGAGGAC
>JAZLFY010000245.1:0-3984 GCA_045616025.1 Acutalibacteraceae bacterium
TATTGTTTTACCGCTTTTTTTGCCGTCGGAGTTATATACATCCCACTTTTCAATACTCATCTTTTTTCTACAACCTCGCCGGCTTTTTTGTAAATGCTGTTTTCGGGCACAAAACCCCTTACCGAAGAAAGCGGATAAACATTACTGCCTTTTCCGATAATTGTTCCCGGGTTTAAGACACTGCCGCAACCGATTTCGACATTATCGCCGAGCATTGCGCCGAATTTTTTAAGCCCCGTTTCAATTGTTTCGCTTTCAAGTTTAAGGACAACCAATTTTTTATCCGATTTAACATTTGAGGTAATCGAGCCGGCGCCCATATGACTTTTGTAGCCGAGAACCGAATCGCCAACATAGTTATAATGCGGCACCTGAACATTATCAAAAAGAATAACATTTTTAAGTTCGGTTGAATTGCCGACAACACAGTTTTTGCCAATAAATGCTTTGCCCCTTATAAATGCGCAATGTCTTACCTCTGCCCCCTCGTCAATAATACAGGGTCCGGTAATTGATGCGGTTTCGGCAACCTTTGCGCTTTTTGAAACAAATACACCGGGTTTAACCTCGTCAAATTCATTTTTGCTTAATGTTTTTGAAAGGTTTACGATAAATTCTTCAATTTTCGGTAAAACCTCAAAGGGATATTTTGCATCCTTAAAAAGGTCGGCACAACGGGTGTGCTCTAAATCCCACAAGTCCTTTACGGTAATTTTTTCCATAGTAATCCACCTTAAATTCAGATATATTAAGATTATTATACCAACCTTTTATCCGTTTTTCAACATTTTGATAAAAAAATCATTATTATACTTGTAAAATCTATAAATATATATTATAATACCTATTGTAATTTGTAAGTGACCTATGTACTGTGTCGTGCGAATGGGCGGGTCCTGTGCGATGGGAGGCTGCGAACCATGTCAGGCGGGGAACCGAGCAGCATTAAGCAGTTTATCCTGTGCGCGCAGTAAATCGGCTCATTCGTGCGACAGAGTATATAGGTTTTTTTAGAGGTGAAAAAGTTATGGCATATCAGGCGCTCTACCGAAAATACCGCCCCGAAACCTTTATGGATGTATGCGGTCAGGAACACGTTACCGAAACCCTTAAAAACGGAATTAAAGAGGGCAAAATCGTTCACGCATATTTATTCACGGGAACACGCGGTACGGGTAAAACCACCTGCGCAAAAATTCTTGCAAAGGCGGTTAACTGCCTAAATCCGCAAGACGGTAACCCCTGCGGCGAGTGTGAAGTCTGCCGCGCGGTTAAAGAGGGCAGTGTTACCGATATTGTTGAAATAGATGCCGCTTCAAACAACGGTGTTGAAAGTATAAGAGAACTGCGTGAGCAGGTTGCTTTTCCGCCTGCTTTTGCAAAGTACAGAGTTTATATTATTGACGAGGTACACATGCTCTCGATAGGTGCTTTCAATGCGCTTCTTAAAACACTTGAAGAGCCGCCCGAACATGTCATCTTTATTCTTGCCACAACCGAGGTACACAAGTTGCCTGCAACCATTCTTTCCCGTTGTCAGCGCTTTGATTTTCGCAGAATTGACAGTCTTGTTATAAAGGACAGAATTAAAACGGTTGCAAGTAGTGAGGGCTTTAATATTACCGACGATGCGGCAAACCTTATTGCCGCCGTTGCCGACGGCGGTATGCGTGATGCACTGTCTATTCTTGATTTATGTACTGCAGCAAGCAGTGAAATAACCGAAGAAACGGTGCAGAGTGTATGTTCTATGGCAGGTGACAATTACCTTTTGGAACTTGCCGACTGTATTGCCGACCGTGAAACCGAAAAATCGCTTTGCCTTATAAACGAACTCCATATGGGCTCGGTTGATATGCAACGGCTTTTAAACGAACTGCTTTCCCACTTCCGTGATTTGCTTATAATTAAAACGGTGGGCGGTAAAAATGCCCCCGTTGTATGCTCGGCGGCGCGGCTTAAAGCACTTGAAAACCAGGTGAAGAAATTTGAACTCGGCGAAATAATTTCCATTATTGATATTATTCAAAAAGCGGTTGCTTCTGCCGCCGCAGGTAACGGAAAAATTATTGCCGAAATGACTGCGGTGCGGCTTTGCAACCCACAAATCAGACAGGATATTAATTCACTTGAACAGCGAATTGCCGCTTTGGAATCGGGCAAGATTACAGTAAAAGCCGAACCCGTCAAGCAGGAAGAAACACCCGACATTTCAGAAGAAACTTTTGAAGAGTCGGAGGAAATTACGACGGAGGACACCGCACCCACTCCCGAAACCGAAGAAACAAAAGAAACAAGCGGCGAGCCGACTAAACTTAATGAGTGGCAGGATATAATTTTTGTTTTGCAAAAAACCTGCCCTGCGCTTGCAGGTGTTTTATCCGATTCGGCAGCATATATTTCGGGCAACCGAATTTTAATTGACACCAAAAGTGAACAGTTCCGTTCACTTTACAGCTCGGAAAATCCGATGTACCGAAACAGTATTAAGGAAGCGGCTCTGCAAATACTCGGCAAGCCGTACAGTTTAGGACCGTACAAAAAAAGTGAGCCGACTTCTGACCCACTTGCGGCATTTGCAGAAAAATTAAAAACTTTTGAAAATTAGAAAGGTGAAATAACAATGAAAGTAAGAATACCCAATTCCGGCGGCGGAAATATGAACCAGATGCTTAAACAGGCACAACAGATGCAGGAAGATATGGCGGTATTGCAAGCCGACCTTGAAACCCGTGAATATACTGCAACTTCAGGCGGCGGTCTTATTGAGGTTACGGTTGACGGAAAGCACCTTATTAAATCGCTTAAAATCAACCCCGATGCAGTAGACCCCGAAGAGCCCGAAATGCTTGAAGACCTTATAACCGTTGCGGTTAACGAGGCAATTGAAAACGCAACCAAAACCGCCGAAAATGAAATGGGCGCAATTACCGGCGGACTTAATATTCCGGGACTTTAATTATGAATTACGATATTGTACCGCTTAACGAACTGATAAATCAGTTCTCCCGTTTGCCGGGTATAGGCAAAAAGACGGCGCAACGACTTGCTTACAGTATTTTGGAGAAACCGCCCGAACACGCGCGGCAGTTTGCCGATGCGCTTATTAATGCGCGCACCAAAATTCATTTTTGCAGCGTTTGTCAGGCACTTACCGACCGTGATGTTTGCGCTATTTGCGAAAGCGAAACACGCGACCGTTCGGTAATTTGTGTTGTTGAAGAGCCGAAAGATGTTTGGGCATTTGAAAAAACCCGTGAATTTGACGGTGTTTACCATGTTCTTCACGGTGTTATTTCTCCGCTTGACGGTGTAGGCCCCGAAAACTTAAAGATAAAAGAATTGCTTGCCCGCCTGTCCGACAATTCGGTTAAGGAGATTATTATGGCGACCAACCCGACGGTGGAGGGCGAAGCCACGGCAAGTTATATTTCCCGTCTTGTAAAGCCGATGGGAATTAAAGTTACCCGTCTTGCATACGGTATTCCCGTAGGCGGCGAACTTGAATATGCCGACGAATACACCCTTACCCGTGCGCTTCAGGGTAGAAACGAGATTTAATTTATGGATAAGAAAAAAATAGACCGCATTAACGAACTTGCAAGAAAATCAAGAAACGGTCCGCTTACAAAAGAAGAACTTGAAGAGCAAAAAATTCTTCGCCGTGAGTATATCGACTCTTTTAAAGCAAGTCTTATAGGTCAACTTGAAAACACATATATTGTTGAGCCCGATGGCACAAAACGAAAGGTTGAAAGAAAAAAGTGAAGATATTACTTTGTGACACAAAAACCTTTATTAAAAACGGTGATATTGATATTTCGCCACTTGAAAGTTTAGGAAATACGGTATGTTATGACAACATAAGCCGAAAAGAACTGCTTGAAATAATCGGCGGTTTTGATGCCGCAATATGCAACAAGACGGTTTTTGATAAAGAGGTTTTAAGCCGTGCGGAAAATTTAAAATACATCGGTTTGCTTG
>JAZLFY010000246.1:0-1574 GCA_045616025.1 Acutalibacteraceae bacterium
TTTTGTAAATATTCCGTTTTTTTATTTTTTTCTTTTAAGCCAGTAACACCTTTAAAAATTAAAAGAGTTGCAAGAACAAAAAGTAATACAATAACAACTTTTTTATTTAAGAAATAATATGCAGAAATAATTGTTTCAGAAAGAGTTAACGGTCTATCTTCTTTTAAATAATGTTCCACAGTTTCGGGGTCATAATGGTCAAGGTGATTATGGGTAAACACCATAATATCGGGTTTTAAATCAAAAACTTTAGGGTCAACAGGTAAACGGCGCTTATTATTCGGGCTTAAAGTTTCGCAACTGTCCGAAAAATAGGGGTCAACCATTACTTTAAAGCCCTCGTCGGTTTCAAAATATAAACCTGCCTGACCAAGCCAAAATATTTTCATAAATTTTCCCTCACTTTATATAAATCTTACCTGATTAGGTGTGGTGGTTTCGTTTTCGGGTTTTGTTTCTTCACGGGTTCTGCAAGCAGAAAAAGAAAATGCCATTAACATTACCGCTAAAATAACCGCAATTATTTTTTTCATAATTATAATCTCCTTACTTTAATGAATCTATATAATCACAAGCCGCAAGAGCAGCAACCGCACCGTCACAAGCGGCAGTTGTAACCTGTCTTATGCGCTTTGTGCGGCAGTCACCTGCCGTATAAATTCCGTCACGCAAAGTGCAGGTTTCACCTGCATCAACATAACCGCGTGAATCAAGCGGTACAAGATTTTCAAACGGTTCGTTTTGCGGAATTAGTCCTATTGCCAAAAAGACACCGTCAAGTTTAATTTCGGCCATTTCGCCGTCTTTTTCACGCTTTGTGCGAACACCGGTTATTTCGGTATCACCCAAATAAGCATCAAGAACGGTGCCTAAAATAATTTCGACATTGTCTTTCTTTTTAAGTTGTTCTTCAAGTTTTGCTTCGCCGGTCAAAAAGTCAAGGTTTTGGATAACATAAACCTTTTTTGCCTGTTCAGAAAGCAAAATTGCCTCCTGCAAAGCAGAGTTACCGCCGCCGATTACGGCAACGGTTTTGTCCTTATAAAAAGCACCGTCACAAACCGCACAGAAGGATATTCCCTCACCGATAAAGTTTTCTTCGTTTGGAAGACCTAACCGTCTGTGTTTTGCACCCGTGGCGATTATTACCGATTTTGCGGTAAACTCTCCGCTATCGGTAACTACGGTCTTAATATCTCCGTCTTTAACGGCGGTTACCTCAGCCATTTCGACCTCTGCACCCTGATTAAGCACCTGTTCGACAAGTTTTTCGGCAAATTCATTACCCGAAAGTTCAATAAATCCGGGTATGTTTTCCACCTTTGGTGAAAAGGTAATCTGTCCGCCGAAAATTTCTTTTTCGATTATTAAAACGCTTTTTTGTGCGCGCCTTGCATAGAGTGCGGCGACAAGTCCCGCAGGACCGCCGCCGATAATAATAATATCATACATAATTAACAACCCAAATATTTCTTTATGTTCGATACGTTGGTATGTTTACTTGCTTCGCCGTTTTCAATAACAACCAATGTCGGTGCTTGTTTTATGCCGTAAGCGGTTGCCAAATCGGCATG
>JAZLFY010000247.1:0-3330 GCA_045616025.1 Acutalibacteraceae bacterium
AAAATCTTTATATAAAAGAGGTCGAAAATTATGGCAAATGAAAGAAAAGTCGGAACGGTATCAAGGGGTATTCGTTGCCCTATTATCCGTGAGGGTGACGATTTATCCGTAATCGTTACCGAAAGTGTTTTACAAGCGGCAAAAAGCGAGGGCTTTGAACTTCGCGACCGTGATGTTATTTCCATGACCGAGTCCATTGTTGCCCGCGCACAGGGTAACTATGCAACGGTTGATAACATCGCAAAGGATGTTAAAGAAAAACTCGGCGGCGGAACTGTCGGTGTTATTTTCCCGATACTTTCCCGTAACCGTTTTGCAATCTGCCTTCGCGGTATTGCAAAGGGTGCAAAGAAGATTGTTTTAATGCTTTCTTATCCGTCAGACGAAGTCGGAAACGAACTTGTTTCTCTTGATAAAATTGACGAAAAGGGTGTTAATCCCTATTCGGATGTTTTAACACTTGAAAAATACCGTGAGCTTTTCGGTGTAAACCGCCACGAGTTTACCGGTGTTGACTATGTTGTATACTACGGCGATTTAATTCGTGAAATGGGTGCCGAGGTTGAAATTATTTTCGCAAATCAGGCAAAGGCGATTTTGCCCTATGCCGACTGCATTTTAACCTGCGATATTCACACACGCGCACGCACCAAGCGTATTCTTAAAGAAAACGGCGCAAAAATCGTTTTAGGTCTTGACGATATTATGAACGCTCCCGTTGACGGCAGCGGTTGTAACGAACAGTACGGTCTTTTGGGCTCCAACAAGTCCACCGAAGATAAGGTTAAACTTTTCCCGAGAGACAGTAAAGATTTAGTTCTTAAAATTCAGGAAAACATCTTAAAAGCCACCGGCAAACATGTTGAAGTTATGGTTTACGGCGACGGCGCATTTAAAGACCCCAAGGGCAAAATCTGGGAACTTGCCGATCCGGTTGTTTCTCCTGCATTTACCGACGGTCTTATCGGTACACCCAACGAACTTAAACTTAAATATCTTGCCGATAACGATTATGCAAACCTTTCGGGCGAAGAACTTAAAGCGGCAATTTCCGAAAGCATTAAGAAAAAGGACGGCGACCTTAAAGGCAATATGGCTTCTCAGGGCACCACACCCCGTCAACTTACCGACCTTATCGGCTCGCTTTGTGACCTTACAAGCGGCTCGGGTGATAAGGGTACACCGGTAGTTTTGGTACAGGGCTATTTCGATAACTACACCAATTCATAAGGTACAAAAAAATGGAAGTAAAAATTCCTTACGGTAAAACAAAAATCAGTTTTCAAATTGATGAAAGCAGGGTAATAACCTCAAAAATCGATACCCTTTCAAAGTGCGAAAGCGGTTTTGCGGAAGTAAGGCGCGCTATGGATAACCCCATAGGCTCAAAAAAACTTTCCGAATTGGCAAAAGGCAAAAAAGATGCGGTAATAATTATCAGTGACCATACCCGTCCCGTGCCGAGTAAGGATATTATCCCGAATATGCTTGCCGATTTAAGAGAGGGTAACCCGAATATTGATGTTACCTTGCTTGTCGCAACCGGTTTTCACCGCCCGACTACAAAGGATGAACTTATATCAAAACTCGGCGAAGAGATAGTGAAAAATGAAAAAATCGTTATTCACGACAGTGCCGACGACAGTAAAAACACTAAAATAGGTGTTTTGCCGTCGGGTGCCGAACTTATTATTGATAAGGTAGCGGCAAACACCGAACTTCTTGTTGCCGAAGGGTTTATCGAACCGCACTTTTTTGCCGGCTTTTCCGGCGGCAGAAAGAGTGTTCTTCCGGGTGTTTCTTCCCGTGTTACCGTGCTTGGTAACCATTGCGGCGAATTTATTGCAAGCAAGTATGCCCGAACGGGGATACTGCAAAACAACCCCATTAACCGCGATATGATGGCGGCGGCGAAAATGGCAAATCTTGCCTTTATCGTCAATGTTGTAATTGATGCCGAAAAGGATGTTTCACGCGCCTTTGCCGGCGATTTTGAAGCGGCGCACAATAAGGGTGTAGAATATTTGCGTAAATACTGTGAAGTTCCTGCCGTGCCAGGTGATATTGTTATTACAAGTAACGGCGGCGCTCCGCTTGACCAAAACCTTTATCAGTGCGTAAAGGGTATGACCGCGGCGGAAGCAACGGTAAACAGCGGCGGTACAATAATTATGTGCGCCTATCTTGCCGACGGCAGCGGCGGCGAAGGGTTTTATCGCTCGATTAAAGAGTGCGAAAGCGTGCAAAAACTTTTCGATAAGTTTGCCGCCACTTTGCAGAATAAAACCGTTCCCGACCAATGGGAAAGCCAGATACTTTGCCGAATTTTAAGTAAATACCGTGTAATTGTTGTTACGCAAAAGGAACGCGAGGGTTTGGTAACCGATATGAAAATGGACTATGCGCCCGATATTGAAACTGCGCTTGAAATGGCAGGTAAGGGCAGCATTACCGTAATTCCCGACGGCGTTTCGGTAATGATTAAGAATTAAAGGAGATAAAAAAATGGACTCAAATGTAAGACCTGAAAGTATGGCAAGGATAAACAATAGAGAACAGGCCTTTGCCTTTATTGCAGAAAAGGTAAAGGAAATTAAAGAGCAGGTAAAGGATAAAAAGGTGCTTTTGGCACTTTCCGGCGGTGTTGACAGTTCGGTTGTCGCCGCATTGCTTATAAAGGCAATCGGTAAACAACTTGTCTGTGTTCACGTTAACCACGGACTTCTCCGTAAGGGCGAGCCCGAGCAGGTTATTGAGGTTTTCAAAAACCAAATGGATGCAAACCTTATCTATGTTGATGCGGTTGACCGCTTTTTGGATAAACTTGCAGGTGTTTGTGACCCCGAACAAAAGCGCAAGATAATCGGTAAAGAATTCATTGATGTTTTTGCCGACGAGGCAAGAAAACTTGAAGGTGTGGAATTCTTGGCGCAGGGTACAATTTACCCCGATATCCTCGAAAGCCACGGAATTAAGGCGCACCACAATGTCGGCGGCCTCCCCGAAGATTTGAAATTTGAACTTTGCGAGCCGGTAAAACTGCTTTATAAGGACGAGGTAAGAGAAGTCGGTAAGGCGTTAGGTCTTCCGGACTCGATGGTTTACCGTCAACCCTTCCCGGGACCGGGACTCGGTGTTCGTTGCACCGGTGCTATCACCCGTGACCGTCTTGAAGCGGTAAGAGAGTCTGACGCAATTTTGCGTGAGGAATTCGCCGCCGCAGGACTTGAAGGTAAGGTGTGGCAGTACTTTACGGTAGTTCCCGACTATCGCTCAACCGGTATAAAGGACAATGCCCGTCTTTACGACTGGCCGGTAATTATCCGTGCC
>JAZLFY010000248.1:0-9471 GCA_045616025.1 Acutalibacteraceae bacterium
CTGTTTTTGTGTTTTCCGCTTTATCTTGGTGTTTGCCGGTTTTTCCGCCGCCTTATGTGGGGCGAAAGCGACAGTTTTGTTACGGTCTTTCACTATTTCGAAAACAAAAAACTATATCTTTCGGCGCTTTCTCTTTCGGCAAATTTATTTATCCGTGCGTTGCTTGCCGGCTTTGTTTTCTTTATTCCGGCTATCGTAACAATTCTGCTTTCAAACAATGCTTTTTACACAACATTTCACTCTACCATGCCGTCTTGGGCGCCTAATTTGTGGGTTGCAACAAGAATTCTGTCGGCGCTTGCCTGCATTGCTCTTTTCTGCGTGCTTCTTAAATACTTTTTATCCCCGTTTATATTTGTTTCGGTGGATAACATCACCCCCGCCCGGTGTATCGAAAAATCGGTGGTTGCCACCAAGGATAAACTGCACGAAATTTTCTGGTTTTCAATGAGTTTTATCGGTTGGGTGATTTTGGGTGTTTTTGTTTTTCCGATATTTTTAACCTTACCGTATATTATCTGCTCAAACTGTGTTTACAGCAGATTTATTATTGCAAACTACAACAAAAAAATTGAAGAACTTAAAAAAACCGCACCGAAATTTGAGGCATAATTTTTAAAGGAGTGTTTTTATGAAAAGAAATTGGTTTTTTAAAACTGTTTACATTTTAGCGGCAATAACCGTTGTCGTTAATACCTATTTTTCAATAAAGAACAGTCTTTTTGCCAATATAAACGATTTGCCCGAGGGCAAGCTTAAATACAGTTCCCAATCTCCGTCGGGCGACAAAACTTTTAATGTTTATCTTGTAGATAATATTTTGGGTACGGGACTTCGCGGTGAAATTGAAAGCGGTGGCAAAAAGAAAAATATTTTCTGGCAGACCGATATTGAAGCGGTTGAAACCGTGTGGGAAAATGATGAAATTTTGCTGCTTAACAATATTCCCGTTTCCGCAAAGGGCGATAAGGTTTACGACTGCCGCAGAGGTACTTCACTCTTTACCGACGGCGCCGTTGCGCAAGACCTTATTAAATAATTATGGATATAAAAAAGAACGAAATTTACGAAACCGAAATTTTTGATTTAACCGCCGAAGGACTCGGTGTCGGTAAAGTTGACGGTGTCACCGTTTTTGTGCCGAATACCGCAATAGGCGATAAATTAAAAATTAAGATAACAAAGGTAACTTCACATCTGTGTTATGCAAGAGTCGAAGAACTGCTCTCCCCCTCAAGTGACCGCATAAAAAACGACTGCCCTGCCTTTCCTTTTTGCGGCGGTTGTACGCTGCGCCACATAAATTATAAGGCGGAACTTAAATTTAAAGAAAACAGGGTTTTTGAAACTATGCGCCGGATAGGTAATGTGGAAATTCCGCCCGAAAATATACTTTTTTCTGTTGATACCCGTTACCGCAATAAGGCGCAATATCCCGTGTCGGAAAACGGGTTCGGTTTTTATGCCGCACGAACACACCGTGTGGTGCCGTGTAAAGACTGTCTTTTGTCGCCACCCGAATTTTCCCGTGCGGCAAATGAATTTTGGGAGTTTTTAAAACAAAACAATATATCTGTTTTTAACAGTGAAACAAATACGGGACTTGTCCGTCATTTTTACATAAGAAAAGGATTTATGACGGACGAAATAGGTGTAACAATAGTTGTAACAAAAGAAAACATAAAAAACGCCGACGGACTTGTTTTGCTTTTTAAGTCACTTTTCGGCGAAAATCTTAAAAGTGTTGTGCTTAATATAAACCCCGTAAACAATAATGTAATTTTAGGCAAAAAAAACAAGGTGCTTTACGGCACCCTTTATATAACCGATATTCTGTGCGGTGTTAGGGTACGGCTTTCACCTAATTCTTTTTATCAGGTAAACCACGCCGGCGCAACAAAACTTTACGAAAAAATCAAAGAGTATGCGGCACCGAACAAAAAGACGGTTTTGGACCTTTATTGCGGAACGGGAACAATAGGACTTTCTCTGTCAAGTGCCGCAAAGGAAATAATCGGTGTTGAGATAGTGGAAGATGCCGTAAAAGATGCCGCCGAAAACGCAAAGCAAAACGGCATAACCAATGCCCGTTTTATCTGCGGCGATGCCGCGGCGGCGGCAAAGAAACTCAATAAAGAAAATCTTTCTCCCGATACGGTAATTTTAGACCCCCCGAGAAAAGGTTGCGAAGAAGAACTGCTTAAAACGGTGGCTGACGGTTTTAACCCCGAAAGAATAGTTTATGTTTCCTGCAATGTTGCCACCCTGGCAAGAGATGTAAAAATTCTCTCTGCACTCGGCTACACATTAAAAGCATACACCCCCGTAGATATGTTCCCCAGAACAGCACATGTAGAAACCGTTGCACTGCTTACAAAATGAATTGTGCCGCACGGCACATTCAAATCATGGCGAAGCCAATTTATTAATCTTTGCGCTGCGGCGCAAGGGTGAATTTTGATATAAAGATAACGAAAACAAAAATCACTGTGATTTTTCAGACAGAAAATAATATAAACGGAGGCGATTATGTGAATAAGGATCCCTTTAAAGAATATATAAAACAAAGCGAACCGGTTATGGGACACGGAAAAGGGAAATATCGCTTCAAATAGTTTCGTTAATATCTTTCATCGCACAAATTCTTCTGGATAAAGAAAGAACAAAAAATATGAACAAATACACAAAAAACCTAAACCGAATTGAATTTGCCGTTACAATGAAGTGTACGGGAAATTGCAAACACTGTTCGGAGGGTGAACACCAAGACATACGGGCAATCGGTTTTTCACCCGAGGGCGATGTGCTTAACGGAAATATTCATAATAACAGTATTCTTGAAATTTTAGAAAATTATAAACCGTAAATAACCCCTTTTGAATTCTCAAAAGGGGTTTAAAACTTTATGGATTTTCCTTGTTTGTGTTGCCACAACCATTTTAAAATGACACTTCAAACAAAAAAGTAAAAATCAAACTATACTATTTGTTATATCAGTTTATTTAATTAACACAGATAACATTTTATATGTTTTTAGATATCCTATTTTCTCATCCGCATTTGCTGAAACTAATCTACACCATTGATTTAATCGATCATCATCAATATTCTTTACTTGCCAATACTCACATAAGGACTCCGCATTTTCAGATAGAATTGTGTCTTTGATTAAATCAATGTGTTTTTCTATTCGCCCGTAAGATGCAGGCATTTTTTCAAACAGTCCATTTGCGGTAACAATATCGATTTTTCCACCTGCAGAAAACTGGTCACGAATATTTGTATTAACTATACCACAATTTGTTGCTAACCACAATGCATATCTTTGATATTTTTTTGGATTGCTATAACTTAATATTTCTGGAAACAATGCATATCCCTTAACGGTAAAAAATGTTTTTTGTTTGCTTGACAGGGCGCTCCACAATCTAACAGTAGGTGGAGCCACATTGGTTTCAATATCCTCGGTTGCCCACCACAAACTTTCTCCCGGACCAAGTAAACTTTTATAATATTTTAATACTGGCGCAACTGGATTATCCAATTTTCTTAACGTATCATAGGGAATTCCTATTTTATCAAAAATAGTTTCGCCACATTTTAGTTCCATATCAATTTGGTAACGTGGATAATGAGTTACAGATATTCCTGATAAACATTCTTCGTATGGTCTGCTCAAAAACTTTACAGGAGAACCCAGTTTACCAAAAGTTAGAAATATACGCTCAACGTCTTTATCTCTTGTACTTTCAAGAATACTACTACCTACTGATTTCCAATGGTTTTTGTTTGTGCTTTTTACCTCAACGCCATAATATTTGTTGGCAATAATATCTGGAAAAGAAGCGCCCGAAACTAATTGAATTGTTTTTTCAAAAGGTGTGTTTTTAGCACATCTACAAAGAGCATCATAAACGTCACTTTCAAGTTGTACTCCATTTCGTGTTGAATAATAATCATCTCTACCGATTGCTTCTTTGTTTAATAAATCATCGGTAGAATTCATTAATTTTTTAAATTCACAAATGGGAGGCGTGGGGTTTTCTGAAAAAATCATAAAATCATTCCTTAAAATAAAGATTCCATTTTTCTGTTATTGACATAGCAATATTATATGCTAATACACACGGCACAGCATTTCCAATAATTTTATATGCCTCGCTTGATGAAACAGATACATTATCTTTTGTTGATTTAAGAATAAATTGATATTCGTCTGGAAAGGTTTGAATACGAGCACACTCTCTAACCGTTAATCTACGTTCGTTTAATCCGCTTGACAACTCAAATTCGTGTTTTCCGCCGTGTTCTTTACCTAATCTGCGAAACTCAATGTTCCCGTGATGTTCCGAGCGAATAGTTGGACCAATATCATCTAATTTAATTTCGCTTTGCCCTTGGCAATGTTTCCCTATGTATTTTGCTTTAGAGTATTTTTGTTGAGATAAGTCTTTGCTCGTTTCTGGCTCGTCCAATTCAATAAATGCATCTTTACAAGTCACTGGTGATAATAAGTTTGACCCTTTTGCCGAATAAGAATGTGTCGGACTTGGATATGGATTATATTTATCAATTATTGTTTTTTTCGTTAATTCTTTCAGCGCTTCTTTTTTCAAAGCCGATTTTTGAAAGCCAAAGAAAATAATTCTCTCTCTGTTTTGTGGGACACCATAATTCCCAGCATGAAGAACATTCGCCGGAATAACTAAATATCCACCATTTCCTGCAGACGAAAAATCTCGTTCTATTATTTCTTTTGCATCGTCAAGATTTGTTAGCCCTTTAACGTTCTCGGCAATAAACATCTTTGGCTTGGTAAAAGTTATGACTTCTCTCATCCACATATATAATTGTCCTCTATTTTCAATCGTCGGCTCTCCTATTTGTAATGCTTTTCCAGTATGACTTTTTTCCGAATTAAACCCTTTTCTTTTTCCTGCAACGGAAAAATCCTGACAAGGGAATCCTCCCGTAACAATATCAACATTATCCGGAAAAACATCTTCACCATCACGAGCACGTTTTACCAAATCAACTATACTTTCTAAACGATAAATTTCATTTGCATTTTCTTTTTTTTGTGAAAAATAAGAAACCCATGCCGATTTTGCATCAGATCTTATATCATTGGCAAATACAGTCTTTATGCCGGTGGGTTTTACTGTAACCCACTCGCCGTTTTCTTTATCAATCCATTTTGGATGTATTGTTGAATTGATTGATTTTTTTAAGCAACGAAAATCGCCTTCAAATCCTATATCCATACCACCACAACCAGAAAACAACGAAAGTAAGTTCATAATTATAATCCTTTCTTCAAATTTTTTTTATTATATCATATATTTAAAAAGAAAACCAGTTTTTTTACAAATTTCTTTAAATGTTTTCCCTTGCTTTAAAAACCAAATATTTAATAACAAAAAACTTATTTATTAATAAGTTCCTTTTATAAACTACCAAAACCGTAACTTATTAAAGTTACGGTTTTTCTTTTCTTAAATCTTTAAAAAATTCGTCAAGCAGGGTTTGGCAGGCGGTTTCTTTTATGCCGGCAAAGACTTTTGGCGGTTTTTTTGTGAAATCGTAAATGCTCTGTTTACTGTCAACGGCGCCTGCCGTTAAATCGTATGCGCCGAAAATTATTTCACCTATTCTCGCATTTAGTATTGCACCCAAACACATAGCGCAGGGCTCAAGCGTTACATAAATGCTTGTGTTTTCAAGCCGCCAATCGCCCAAAACTTTATTCGCTTCGGCTATTGCTTCACACTCGGCGTGAGAAAAAACACTCTTTTTTTCTTCACGGCGGTTTCTGCCCCGTGCAATAATTTTGCCGTCCTTAACAATGACCGCACCGACGGGAATTTCACCCGACTCTGCCGCCGCTTTTGCTTCAAGCAGGGCTTCGTTCATAAATTTTTCGTTCATAATTCACCTAAAAATAAAGAGGGGTTAAACCCCTCTTTAACTTTTTATAAATATTATTTAGAGCCGCGCTCTGCTTTGTCAAGATATTTAGCGGTGGTCATAAGGGTAAGAAGAACTGCCAAAACAAGACCTGCAATTACACGGATAAGGGTTGCTATTGCATAATCTTCGCCGCTTGTAATTCCGCCCCGGAAATCAACAACACCGATAACAAGGTTAACCGCACAGAAGATAATTGTAAGCGTGCAGATTAAAAGTGAATTCTTTTTGCCGAGGTTGGGCACAAAGGTCATAACACCGACAAGAACAACCACAAGTGCCGGACAAATTATAAGTTGAAGTGCATCGCCGTGTGTTCCTGCGCCGATTGACGAGAAAAGTGCCGAAAAGGCAAAAAATACGGTGTAAAATTTAAAATATCTTGCCGCATTTTTTCTGTAACCCAAAAAGATATAATAAAGTGCCGCAAAAATTGCAATAAGCAAACATAAATCTGCCGCAGTGGTCATAGCCGACGAGCCGCCGGGATTTACAATAACATAAAGTCCGCCGACACCGCTTGCCGCCGCTAAAATAAGGTTGAAAATAAGAATTACCTTGTAAAGCGCATTGTCTAATTTAAGCATATTAATTTCTCCTTTATTTATTCCGAAAAACCGGATTTTATACAAAATAATTTACAGACGAAAATAATGCAATTACGATAAAGATTATTACCGACGGCGTGGAAAAGAACCCCGCATATTTTTTCTTTTCGCCCAAGGCGGTGGTTGGTTTTTTAAGTGTGAAAGTTTCGCCCTTTCGCACCAAAAGCAGTACACCGATTAAAGAAAGCACCAAACTTGCCGCAATATAAAGGGTGTCAACCGCCGAACTTAAATAAATTTCAAGAGTATTATACATCCAACCCGAAATTATTGCAACTAAATTATTTATGGCGTGAATTGTAATGCATGTCCAGATAGAGCCGGTCTTAATTCTTGCATATCCAAGCAACAACCCGACACAAAAAGCAAAGGGTATTTGCTCAAAGTTTCCGTGCATAAGCCCGAATATTGCCGCAGTACAAACTATTGAAAATCCGTCACCGAATTTTTTAAGCAGTCCCATCATTATACCGCGCGTGCCGAGTTCCTCAACAAGCGGCGGTACAACGGCGGTGGATATTATGACAAGTACGGTTCCGAAAAGTCCCGATGGGTCTTCACCCATATCAACCGAATATTCAAAACCGATATTTTCAAAAAACCTTCCGGCATAAGAATCGGCAATATTTACAAGCGAACAAAAGCCGACACCTATTAAAAGGAAAGGCCAAAACGTTCCCTTTTTCGGTTTGCCGAAAGGAATAACCTCGTCGGCACGCTTTCCTTCACTTGCCAAGATTAAATATGTCGGCAAAACAAAGCACAAAATTGAAAGTGCAATTTGAACGCATTGCAAAATTGCCGGCTCGGACAAGATTTTCTGCGCATCAAAGTGAAAGCCCTTGCCAAGCTCGTAAAAAATTCTGCAAAAAACCGTCCACAGTCCCGTACCCAAAAAGAGTGCAAGCCCTGCAAACCCGATTTTGTTTGCCGCTTTTTTTATTCCTTTTTTTTCATTTACCGCACGTTGTGAAAATTCGGGACGCACAGTATCGTTTGAATAGAAAAATGACATAAAGTGCAGACTCCTTCTGCCGCAAATTTATTATTCTTCGTTTGCTTCGCCTTCATCAACCGCACCTGCATCGGCATCGGCTTCTTCGGGAGCATCATTAACCTCAGCTTCGTCGTGTTCTGCTTTTGCAACCGACAAAATCTTTTCACCCTCGGCAACACGCATTACACGAACACCCTTTGCAGGACGGGCAAATTCGGAAATATCGCCTGCAAAAATTCGAATAATTATGCCGTTTGAAGCAATCATTATAATATCTTCATTTTCTTCAACCGGTAATACGGCGGCAACATCACCGTATTTTTCAACACGGTAGTTTGTAAGACCTTTACCGCCACGGGACTGCAATCTGTAACAGGAAATAGGACTTATTCTTCCGTAACCCGTTTCGGTAACGGTAAGAATTCTTGTGTCCTCCTTACAAAGTGCCATATCGACAATTTCGTCATCCTCACGCATATTCATTGCCTTAACGCCGCGTGCCGTTCTGCCCATAGAGCGTACCTGCTGTTCGTTAAACTTAATGGCTTTACCTTTCTTGGTTGCAACAAGCAAATCGTTGTCGCCGTCGGTCATACGAACATGGGCTAATTCGTCACCCTCGTCAATGGAAATAGCAATTATGCCGCTCTTTCTTGTATTCTTAAAGTCTAAAAGACGGGTGCGCTTAACAATACCCTTTTTGGTTATCATACAAATATAGCGCTCGTCCTCGTCGGTACGGGTAACGGGTATAATAACATTGATTTTTTCGCCGGGCATAAGGGGTACAACATTGATAATATTCATACCCTTGCTTGTTCTGCTGCCCTCGGGAATTTCGTATGCCTTAACCCTGTAAACACGGCCCAAATTACTAAACAGCATAATTCGGTCGTGCGAAGAACAAACGAACATATTTTGAACATTGTCTTCTTCACGGGTGGTCATACCCGTAATACCTCTGCCGCCGCGGTGTTGTACATTATAGGTGTCGGACGGAAGCCGTTTTATGTAACCGTTCTCGGTCTTGGTAATTACACATTCTTCTTCAGGAATAAGGTCTTCAATGTCAACCTCACCGAGAACATCGCTTATTTCCGTTCTGCGGTCATCGCTGAATTTATCACGAAGATTAAGTGCCTCGGTTTTAACAATATCAAGCACTCTTGCGTGGTCGGCAAGAATTGCCTCACACTCTTTGATAAATTGGAGTTTTTCTTCCAATTCGTCAAGAATTTTCTGCTTTTCCATACCTGCAAGTTTACCGAGTTGCATTTGCACAATAGCGGTGGTCTGAACATCGTCAAGCCCGAATCTATCGGTAAGTGCCTGCTTACTGTCGGCAATTGTTTTGCTGTTTCGAATAATGGAAATAACCTCGTCAATAAAGTCAAGCGCAACTTTAAGACCTTCTAAAATATGGGCGCGTTCCATTGCCTTTTTGCGCTCAAAGTCGGTCTTTCTGCGGATAATTTCGCATTGGAAATCTATCGCATTCTGGAGCATTTCTTTAAGGGTTAAAATCTGCGGTTTGCCGTTTACGATAGCCAGCATAATCGCACCGAAAGTAGTCTGCAAAGATGTATAAGAATATATCTTGTTAAGCACTACCTGCGGGTTGGCGTCCCGTTTTATGTCAACCACAATTTTGATGCCGCCGTCCCTCTTTGAAGAATAGTCAACAACATCGTCAATACCCTCAATTCGCTTATCGCTTGCCAAATCGTAGATATGTTTTACAAGGTCTTTCTTTCTTACCTTATAAGGAATTTCGGTTATAACAATACGGAATTTTCCGTTTGCCGTTTCTTCAATTTCGGCTTTGCCGCGGACAACAATTTTGCCGCGTCCGGTAGCATAGGCGGCACGAATACCGCTTCTGCCCATAATTATACCGCC
>JAZLFY010000249.1:0-4898 GCA_045616025.1 Acutalibacteraceae bacterium
ATTATAAAACTTTTGAAAAATATTTTCAACAAATTTGCCGAGATTTTTACCGTTTTTAGATAAAAAATTCGAATAATTTTTTAGATTATTTAATTTATGTCTAAATAGTTTTTGGTTGAAGACCTAAATCTTAATATGCATTTTTATAAACATATAAGTATTGACAAAAATCACCTGTTAAAATAAAATTATAATATCGGCAGGTGATAAAAAAGTGATATACGTTACCTCAGATATGCACGGCGACCTTGAAAGACTGTATGATAAAGAGTTCCGCTAAACACTGGTATTTCGGCTCGCTTCACGAGGACAGAATTATTACGCAGTATCATACATGCGTTTTTGAAAAATTACTTCCGATTTTGCCGCGGACTGGCGGTGAAACCGAGAAAGAATTGGAGGAATAAATCTTGAATACCGATAATTTATGTATGGGATGTATGAAAATTTGCGAAGAGGATGTCTGTCCGCTTTGCGGCTTTTCAAAAACCGATAAAAACCCAAAGGGTAAACTGCCTGTCCGCTTTGTTTTAGGCGGCAGATATACTGTGGGCAAACTGCTTTCAACCACGTGTGAGGGTAATGTTTATATGGGCTATGATACCGCTTTTGAAACGGCGGTACATATTAAAGAATACTGTCCCGACGGCATAACCGTTCGCAACCCCGATAAAACCGTAAGCACGATTGAAAGTATGGAATATGCCTTTAACGACGGGCTTATCAGTTTCCTTGAACTTAATAAAAAATTAATGACACTTGACCTTTCGGCGCTTTCAAAAACCCGTTCAGTTTTTGAAGAAAACGGCACGGTTTATGCCGTAACCGAAGCAGTGGAGGGTGTAACCCTTAAAAAGTATATTGAAGATAACGGCGGACAACTTCCGTGGGAACAGGCAAGACCGCTTTTCCTGCCCCTTATTGACACCCTTATTTCACTTCACGAGCAGGATATTTTCCATTGCGGAATTTCGCCCGAAAGTGTCTTTGTAACAAGTGAGGGAACACTTCATATAAGCGATATTTTAATAAACCGTGTTCGCCGTGCGGATAACGATTTAACGGCGCAGATATACAGCGGTTATGCCGCCGTTGAACAGTACAGTGCCGACGGCACGCCCCTTGGCGCATATACCGATGTTTACGGGGTAAGCGCAACCCTTTTCAGAACACTTATAGGAGTTATTCCGCCCGATGCAAACGAGCGTGTAAACAACGATACACTTTCAATTCCGGCTCATTTTGCCGAAGAACTGCCCCGTCAGGTACTTGTTGCTCTTGCAAACGGTTTGCAGGTTTTACCCGAAAAGAGAAGTGCCACAGTTGAAAAATTCCGTGACGAACTTGTTTACGGCGAAACCCGTGAAAACCTTAAAAAAGCGGCAAAGCGCAAAGCCGAAAAGGATATGGCAGACGGCAAAGCCGTTAAAATTGATGACGAAGACGAAATTGCTTCAGACAGTAAAAAGTCGGGTGTCAAAACATGGCTTGTCGCCGTACTTTGCACCGTCGGTGTGTTTGCGGTAATTGCGGCAATACTTATTTTTGTTGTGTTTAAAGACCAAATATTCCCGCAAAAGAAGCCAACCGCATCTTCTTCGGAAGAATCAATGCCAAGTGTTGCTTCAATCGGTGAATACGATTCAAGCGCCGTTAATTCAAAGGTTGAATACACCGTGCCGAGTGTTTGCGGAAAATATTTTGCCGATTTAACCGAGCAGGCGGACAGTGACGAATTAAAGCATTTTACCTTTAAAGTTACGGGCAAAAGTTTCTCCGAAACCTATGAAAAAGGTATGATTTGCACCCAGTCGGTAGGCGCAGGCAGTAAGGTGGAAAATGATACCGAAATCAGCGTAACCATCAGTTTGGGACCGCAGAACTTTAAACTTATCAATGTTTCGGGACAGACCGAACTTGAAGCGAAAATCTCACTTCTTTCGCAGGGTATTCTTTTTAAGAATATTGAGGTTGTGGAAAAGTTCGACTCGGCAGGCAAACCGGGGGTTGTACTTGAACAGACTCCTGCCGGCGGAGAAAATGTAACCGCAGAAACAAGGGTTAAAATTTATGTCAATTCCTATAAAGGCGAAACCGAAAGTTCGGACTCCTCAACACAGGATGACGACGATATTTAAAGTATATATATAAATATATTATAAAAAATACTTGATTTTTTTAAAAAGTATGGTATACTACTTAAAGAGATTTAAGTAAGCAGAAAGGTGAGTGGGGCAACCCACTCACTTTTGTTTAGAAACTTTGGAGGTGCAAAAATGGCAAGTACCGCAAACAAAGTATTTGACCTTATTAAAGAAACGGTTGAAAATTGCGGTGTAACACTTTGGGATGTTCGCTTTATAAAAGAGGGTGCTTCCCACTATCTGCGCGTTTTTATTGATAACGAAAACGGTATCGGTATTGACGATTGCAGTCGTGTTTCCCACGCGATAGACCCGATAATTGACGAGGCAGACCCCATTGATGTTTCGTATTATTTGGAGGTTTGCTCGCCCGGTCTTGACCGTGAACTTACAAGAGAAGAGCATTTTTCTTATGTGGTGGGTAAAGAAGTTAAGATAAAACTCTTTAAGGCAATAGACGGTAAAAAAGAATTTACCGGAACGCTTGAAGAATTTAAAGACGGAACACTTACCCTAAGCGGCGAAAACGAAAAATCGGTTTTCAAAAAAACCGATATTGCAAAAGCAACAATTAAAGATGAAATATAAGCGGAGGAAATGAAAAAAATGGCAAAAGGTAAAAAATCTCAAAACAAAATTGACACAAAGGGCTTTTTCGCAGTGCTTGAAGAAATGGAGCAGGAACGCGGAATACCCAAGGAATTTATTGCGGATAAGTTTGCGGAAGCAATCGCCGTTGCCGCCCGTAAAGATTTCGGCGGAAACGACATTGTGACCTGCACTATTGACACCGAAAAGAAAAAGATTAAGGTTACCGCAAGAAAAGAGGTTGTAGATGAGGTTGTTGACCCCTACACCCAAATTTCAAAGGAAGATGCGGCAGAAATCAATGCCAAATCGGTTGAACAGGGATTTATTGATATTGAACTTAATCCCACAAAGTTCGGCCGTGTTGTTGCACAAAACTCAAAAAACAATTTCCGTCAGGGCGTAAGAGAAGCCGAAAAAGGTCAGGTGCTTGCCGAATTCCAAAGCCGCAACCGTGAACTTGTAAGTGCGGTTGTAAACCGTGTTGACCCCGTAACCGGCAATGCAATTTTAAGCATCGGCCACAGTGAAGCAACATTACCCAAACAAGAACAGGTACCCGACGAAATACTTAAAGAGGGCGACCACATCAAGGTTTATATTGTTGATGTTAAGGAAACCGAAAAAGGGCCCCGTGTTATGATTTCCCGTACACACCCCGGTCTTGTTAAGCGCCTTTTTGAAACCGAAGTACCCGAAATTTTTGACGGTACTATCGAAATTAAATCAATTTCCCGTCAGGCGGGCTCCCGTACCAAAATGGCGGTTTACTGCAAAGATGAAGAAATTGATGCTATCGGTGCATGCATAGGACCGCGCGGCGCCCGTGTTAATTCAATAGTTGAAGAATTAAACGGCGAAAAAATTGATATTGTTAAATACAGCGATGACCCCGTTGCTTTCATTACCGAAGCGCTTTCTCCTGCAAAGGTTGTTGCGGTTGAAATTGAGGATGAAAATGCCCGTGTATGTAAGGTAAGCGTTCCTGAATCACAATTGTCGTTAGCTATCGGCAACAAAGGTCAGAATGTTCGTCTTGCCGTTAAACTTACCGGTTGGAAGATAGATATTCACCCCGAAAGCGGATATTTCGGAGAATAATTTTTGAAAGGGTGTTCTTGTGTCACCAAAAAAAATACCTTTAAGAACCTGCATTGTTTGCAGGCAGGCAAAGGAAAAATCACAACTTATGCGTGTGGTAAAACAAAAAACGGGCGATATATTCATTGATACCACATTTAAAGCCGACGGTCGCGGCGCCTATATCTGCAAAGATAAAGAATGTGTCTTAAAGGCACAAAAAAGCGGCGCACTGTCCCGTGCGTTTAAGTGCCCGATTGACCCCTCTCTCTACGAACAATTAGTTGACGGGGTGGAAAAGTGACAGATAAAACATTAACGCTTTTAGGATTTGCTTCGAAAGCCGGCAAACTGTCCTACGGATTTAATAAGGCGGTAGGTTGTGCCAAAAACGGCAAGGCAAAATTGCTTATTTGTGCTTTTGATATATCCGATAAAAGCAAAAAAGAACTTACCTTTTATTCGCAAAAATACAATTTACCTTTTTGGGTGCTTGATACCGACAGTCAGACACTTTCGTCGGCAATCGGTAACAGATGCGGAGTTGTATCGGTTAACGATACGGGATTTTGCAAATCAATAATCGCACAGGAGGAAAAAAGATGACCAATAAATATAAAATAAGTGAACTGGCAAAAGATTGCAAGATGACATCAAAAGAAATTTCCGCCCTTGTACTTGAACTTACGGGGGAGGAGAAAAAATCAGGTGCGTCACTTATAGAAACCGAAATTGCCCTTGTATTTGATGCGCTTACCAAAAAGAACAGTGTAAAAAGTTTTAAAGCGTATTTTGAAACCGGCGCACAGACGCGTGCCGAAGCGGCAAAGAAAAGGCAGGATGCAAAGGATAAAAAACTTGCCGACCAAATGGCAATACTTGAACAGTTAAAGGCGGCGGCGGAAGCCGAAGAAAAGGCGAAAAAAGCGGCAGAGGAAGAAGAAAAGGCAGAAAAGAAATCTGCCAAAAAGACCGCCGCAAAGCCCGAAAAGGTTGAGGAGAAACCAAAGACCGAAAAGAAGACTGCAGAAAAGAAAACCGCCGAAAAACCCGCAAAGAAAACTACCGATAAGAAACCCAAAAAGC
>JAZLFY010000250.1:0-2312 GCA_045616025.1 Acutalibacteraceae bacterium
TTTTCGGCACGGTTTATATCAACCTTTACAGAGTCTTTTTTATGATAGGGAAGCGATAAAGCAAGGTCAAGGAAATTCCTTTGCACCGTGCCGTCGTGTGCGCCGGGCGGCATTTTTGAAAGTTTAACAATTTCGGTGCGAATTTTCTCTTTGACCGATTCGTCGGCGTCAAGCGAGTCAAGTTTTTCAAAGTATTCGTCAATTTCCGACTCGCCCGTATCGCCGTAAAGTTCGTCACTTATTATCCGCATTTGCTCTTTAAGATAATATTCCCGTTGATTTTGGTCAAGTTGCATTTTGGTCTTTTCACCGATACGGTTATCAATTTCCGCAACCTGCCGTTCCTTTGAAAGCAGTTCGATTAAGATTTTCGCTCTTGTAACGGGGTTTAACTGTTCAAGAATATACTGCTTGTCGTCATAGGGCGCAGGAATATCCGAAGCGATAAAATCGCACAAAAACGAAAGGTCTTTCGCCGTGGCAACGGTAAGGGCAATATCATTTGCCATATTCGGATTTACACTTAAAAATTTATCAAATTCGGTGCGGATTTTTCTTATAAGACTTTCAACATAAACAGGACGGTTTTTAATGGGCTTTTCTTCGCACTTTTCAACCGTTGAAATGTAGAACTTCCCGTTGTCCGCAAAGGTTAAGTGACGGGCACGGTACAGACCTAACACAAGCACCTTTGCGCCGCCGTCGGGCATTTTAAGTACCTGACGGACACGGCAGACCGTACCTATCGAATAAAGGTCGTCCCTACCCGGTTCTTCAATCGTTATATCCTTTTGTGCCACAAGAAAAACGGGCTGATTTTTGTCCATTGCGGTAGAAAGCGCCGCAACGGATTTTTTCCTGCCCACATCAAGCGTGAGCATCATTTTCGGAAAGGCAACCAAACCCCGTAAAGCAAGGACGGGGAAGGTGTCCATTGTAACATTTATATTGTCTGTCGGCATTTTTTATCTCCTAATTTTTGTAAAGCGCGCAGGCGCAGAGTTGGTCACTGTCAAAGATAAAGCAAAGGGTGTTTTCGCCAAAGGAATATTTAATTCCTTCAAATTCGCCCGTAACGGGGAAGAAAAATGTTTCTTCTTCGCTTAATGTTTCGGGTTTTGCGTTAAGGTCGCCTTTTTTTAGGGTGTCGGTAATTGTCTGCTTCATATCACCCTGATTAAAACCGCAACCGCCTGCATACGAAACAATGTAATTTACGGTTTTGTTTTTATCCTTTGTATCGTAAAAATAACTTATCGTATCGGTAATAATACCCGTGCGGGTTCCCTTTTCCATAGTGGTATAAAGCGGCTCGTCAAAGTTCGCCTCTTCGTCGCTTTGCGCCTTACTCTCCGTGCCGTCAAGTTTTTCGGTAATTTCGTTTGCCGAAACACCGAGGGCATATTCACACTCGGGAATTTTGCCGTTTTTTACAAAGTATTCAATATCAACCGTGTCTTCACTTTTTTTATCCTTTGAACCGCAGGCGCAAAGGGTGAAAACAAACAAAAGGGATAAAACCAAACATAATGCTTTTTTCATAACAACTACTCCTTTATTTCGTCTTTTCGGTAATTTCACGCAAAAGATTATTTTTAAGTGTCCAGAGTTCTTCGGACAAATCAACATAATAGGTGTGCGGTTTTTCAAATCGCTTAACCTCGTCCCAAAGGTTGTCAACACATTGTTGTCTGTATTCTCTGATTTCTTTAACCGAGGGGCTTTTATATACCGTCTTGCCGTTTTCGATGATTTTAACCTGCAATTTTTTTGCCGTAAAATCGGTAACGGTTTTTCTTTTCCAGGTGTGAACGGGGTCGAAAATCCCGTAGGGTTTTGTGTCGTCGATTTTTTCACCTGCAAGGGTTATAACATCGGCAATTGCTTTGCCGGTTTCCTTATCGTAAAGCCGCCACGGAATTTTAACACCGGGAAGCGTGATTTTTGAAATGTTTTCGCTAATCTTGATTTTGGGCATTATCTCGCCCTGCTTTTCAAGTGCGGAAAGTTTGTAAACGCCGCCGAAAACCGCCTCGCTTGAAGCGGTAATAAGCCGTTCACCGACACCGAAACTGTCAACCTCGGCGCCCTGGAAAATCATATCCCTTATAAGATACTCGTCAAGCGAATTGGAAACACAGATTTTACAGTCGCTGTATCCTGCATCGTCAAGCATCTTTCTTACTTTTTTGCTTAAATAGGTGATGTCGCCACTGTCAATACGGACACCTAACGGGCGGTAGCCTTTCGGCTTTAACACCTCGTCAAAAACCTTTATGGCATTTGGTACGCCCGATTTTAAAACATTATAG
>JAZLFY010000251.1:0-1936 GCA_045616025.1 Acutalibacteraceae bacterium
TTAAATTTAGTCTTGTTAATTTTGGAAAAGTATAGTATAATATATTTAAATATAAGACAATGACGGTCTTACATAGTAAACAGGAAAGGAATACATACAATGGAAATTAAAAAGAATCAAAACGGTGACGCATTAGAAATCGCTCTTATCGGCAGACTTGATACCACTACTGCTCCAATGCTTGAAACTGAAGTTAAGGAGAATTTAGGCGACGTTAAAAATCTTACTTTTGATTTTGCGGAACTTGAATACATTTCTTCTGCAGGTCTTCGTGTTCTTCTTGCAGCACAGAAGATTATGAATGCTAACGGCAAAATGGTTATCAAGAACGCCAACAGCGATATTATGGATGTTTTTGAAATCACCGGTTTTTCTGATATTCTTGATATAGAATAATAAATGTTACGGGAAGCGTTTATCGTTTCCCGTCTTTTATGAAGGCATAGCTCAGTTGGTTAGAGTACTTGCTTGACATGCAAGGGGTCGGTGGTTCAAGTCCACTTGTCTTCACCAAACAAAAAAGACACCTTCGGTGTCTTTTTTGTTTGGTGAAATGAAGTCACTCTATCGGGCTTATGAATTATGCAAGCAAATGTTTCATTTAATCCCTATAATTACAGCCTCTTATCCCTTGAAATATTACGTGTTTTATAGTATAATAAATAAAATTGTTATTAAGGAATCAATATATGAAAAAAGAAAAAAACCTGAGAAAACGGCTTTTAACAGTCTTTTTCATACTTTTTAATGCCGGTGTTATTCTGTGGACGGCGCTTAAAGAGTTTTCGGGCGGCAAAGATGCCGAACAGTTTAAAAATGTTCATATAAACTGGCTGTTTCTGCTTCCTGCCGCAGGATGTTTCGTCTTTGCGATTACCTGCGAGGTTATAAAATGGTCGATAACAATGAAATCAACTTCGCAAAAAGTAAACCGAAAAGCCGCATTACAGTCCATACTGCTTGGGCGGTATTATGACAACATAACACCTTCGGGTGTGGGCGGTCAACCGTTTCAAATTTACCATTTGGGGCAAAACGGATTTACCGCTTCACAGAGCAGTGTAATTACCCTTTCCTGCTTTATTGCAACACAATTTGCATTTATAATTATTGCGCTTTTATGTTTTACTTTCGGTTTCGGCTTCCGTATGGAATTTGACGGAATTTTCAGAATTTCGGGGTATATCGGACTTTTCTTTTTCTCCTCTGTTCCGATTGCGATTTTGGTTTTTGCATTTTTCCCGAATGCCGCTTCAAAAATCGTCACATTTTTTGTTAAACTGTTTCACAAACTGAAATTCATTAAAAACGGTGAAGCCGCCGTTCAAAAGGCAGAAAAAACAATGAGTGAATACAGCGTATATCTTAAAGATATGCTGAAACGCCCCGCTTTTTGTTTTAAACTTATTTTTCTGTCACTGCTTTATCAAATTGCGCGTTGTTCAATACCCTTTTTCGTAGTTTATGCTTTTGGCGGCAGGGTGAATTTTTTAAACAGTTTTATAACCACCGTTTCAATTTATATGGCAATAACCTATATTCCCACTCCCGGCAATTCGGGTGTTGCTGAAGGCTCGTTCTATGCGATGTTTTCCGACATAACATCGGGTTATTTATTCTGGGCAATGCTTACCTGGCGCTTTTTCACATTTTATATTTACATTATCTACGGTCTGCTTTACTACCTTAAAAGAACCGTTAAAAGCAAACTTAATTCGCGAAATGGAAATTAAAAAAGTCCCCGTATCAAACGGGGACTTTTATTATGAAGCTCTTATTCTTCGCATTTTTTCTTATATTCAAGACAGAGCATTGTAATATCGTCAAACTGCGGTGCTTCACCGACAAACTTATCGATATCTTCTTTAACAATCGGTAACAGTTTATCGGGCGATTTATCAATGTTATCACAAAGCACTTTTTCAAGGCGTTTCAT
>JAZLFY010000252.1:0-12804 GCA_045616025.1 Acutalibacteraceae bacterium
ATTGTGCTATCAATCTATATTGATATATCGTAGGGCGGCCGCTTGCTGCCGCCGTTTTTTCTGTTGATTTTTATTTTATTTTTATATATAATAAAATAAAGACAAAAAGGGGATGATGTTATGTATCCGGTACTGCTTGAATCACCCGTAAAGTCGGCTATTTGGGGCGGAAACACCCTTAACCGATTATTCGGGATAGAGGACACCCTTGCGGCGGAAGTATGGCTTCTTGCCTGCTCTTTTGAGGGGGAGTCGGTTGTAAAAAACGGCGACCTTAAAGGATATTCGCTTGGTGTCGTTGCCGAAAAGTACGGCAAAAAATTCTTTGGCAGCACCTATACGGGCGATGCTCATTTCCCTTTGTTTATAAGGGCAATTGATGCGGCGGAACGCATGCCGCTTGTTGTTTCAAACCGTCAACGAGTTATCTATATTCAAAAGGCAACTGCTGCTTCTTCGGTCATTTTGGGCTTTAACCGCAATATAAGTGACGATGAACTTAAAACCCGAATAAGAACAAATACTTTATCTGCTATATGCAACAATATTCCCGTAAAAAGCGGTCAGATTATAACCGTGCCCAAAGGCACATTACACGCAATAGGTAAGGATATAATCGCTTTTGAAATTTTACCCGGCGACCAAAGGGAATACACCGTAACCGATTACGGCAGAATTGACCAAAACGGAAAAACGGCGCCCCTTCAAATTGAAAAGGCGCTCTCTGTAATTGAAAAATCGGCTTATTTTCAAAATGATACCGAGCCGGATGTAACCCTTTATCCTTTCGGCACGGTAATTACCGCCGACAGTGATTTTGCCGAAATTTCCTTTATGAGAATTAACGGCAGTGTCGGTGTTTCTGAGGACGGCCGTTTTGTATCGGTAATTGTAACCGACGGTGAAATTACCGTTTCTTATCCGTCGGGCACGGTATTTTTAAAACGGGGTGACAGTATAGTTGTCCCAACCGATATGAAAATAAAACTTACCGGCACGGGGGATGTTATCTGCACTATCCCTAAATAAGAATATTCAGAACAAGCAAAAGACAAACTGCCGGAATACCGAGTGTTCCCGCCGAGATTACACTATAAAGATTTACGGGAACTTTAACCCCCGTAAATTTTGCGGTAAGGTTTATTATTACCATTGCCGCAAGTCCCAACGCGGCGTGGATAAGTATTGACTTTATCGGGCGGTGTGTTTTAATGTGCAAAACAAAAAGTGTAATTGCCGTTACGGCAAGAAGTGAAAAAACAATAATTAAATAAGTTTTCATAAAAATAAGGCCTCCGTATAAATTATACGAAGACCTTTGTTTTTTTATTACCTGTTAAACGCCGAATTTAGCAACATTAAGTTTAATTCCGGGGCCCATAGTGGTTGCGATTACGCAGGACTTGATGTACTGACCTTTGGTTGCGGCAGGTTTTGCCTTAACGATAGCACTCATAAGTGCTTCAAGGTTTTCTTCCAATTTATCGGGACCGAAAGAAACCTTACCGATGGGGCAGTGAATAATATTTGTCTTATCAAGACGGTATTCAATTTTACCTGCTTTTGCTTCGGTAACTGCCTTGGCAACATCGGGGGTAACGGTACCTGCTTTAGGAGTAGGCATAAGTCCGCGCGGACCTAAAACCTTACCCAAACGGCCAACCATACCCATCATATCGGGTGTAGCGATTACTACATCGAAATCAAGCCAGTTTTCGTTCTGAATTTTTGCAACAAGTTCGTCTGCACCGACAAAATCAGCACCTGCTTCTTTTGCGGCATCGGCTTTATCACCCTTTGCAAGAACTAATGTGCGAACGGTTTTACCTGTTCCGTTGGGAAGAACAACCGCACCGCGTACCTGCTGGTCTGCGTGACGGGAGTCAACACCCAAACGAACGTGAATTTCAACCGTTTCGTCAAATTTTGCAGTACCGGTTTTAACAGCAACCTCAACCGCTTCTTTTACATCGTAAAACTTACCGCTTTCGATAAGAGTTACACTGTTATTATACTTTTTACCGTGTTTCATTACTCAAATTACCTCCCACGCGCATTAATCGACAACTTCAATGCCCATGCTGCGTGCGGTACCTGCTATCATACTCATAGCAGTTTCAATGCTTGCGGCATTAAGGTCGGGCATTTTGGTTTCTGCGATTTTTCTTACCTGCTCGCTTGTGATTTTGGCAACCTTGGTTTTGTTAGGTGTGCCGGATGCAGTTTCGATACCGCATGCCTTTTTAATAAGAACGGCAGCAGGCGGAGTCTTTGTGATAAATGTGAAAGAGTGGTCTGCATAAACGGTGATAACAACCGGAATAATCATACCTGCATCGTTCTTTGTCTTTTCATTGAACGCTTTGGTGAATTCCATAATGTTTACGCCGTGCTGACCGAGTGCAGGACCTACCGGGGGAGCCGGTGTTGCTTTTCCTGCGGGTATTTGTAATTTAATGAAACCTATTACTTTTTGAGCCATAATATAGCACCTCCATTATTCGTGGTAACCGTGTGTTTAACACCTGGCGGAATGTTCATATACACATTCCTCCCACCGTGACACGCAAATGCTCAACCCCTGCCGGACGGTTAACCTAACCGAAAGGGAAATGCGTGCCGGAAGTTAATAAAACGCCGTGCGTATTATTAACAAAATCAGTCTTCGGCAGAAATCTGGTCAAGTTCAAGTTCAACCGGAGTTTCTTTACCGAACATAGAAAGAACCACGCAAACATTATTGTTTGCCGTGTCAAGCGACCGGACCGTGCCGCTGTATCCTTCAAGCGGTCCGCTGATGATTTTAACGTTGTCGCCGATTTTGTAGCCGACTTCGACGGTGTGCTTTTCAACGCCCAATGCTGCTACTTCACTTTCGGTAAGCGGAACCGGTTTTGAAGCGGGTCCGACAAATCCCGTGCAACCTCTTATGTTGCGGACAACGTACCAACTGTCGTCGGTAACAATCATCTTAATAAGAACATAACCGGGGAAGATTTTTCTTTCAACCTCACGGGTTTCGTTGTTCTCTTTAACCTCGGTAACGGTTTCCATCGGGATTTTAATATCCTGAATTAAATCCTGCATACCGCGGCTTTCAACCATGACTGCAAGGTCGTGTGCAACCTTGTTTTCATAGCCGGAATAGGTATGAACGACATACCATTTGGCAGTTTGTGATTCAGCCATTTGTTGTCCTCCTTTAAGCACCAAGGACAAGTTCTAACAGTTTGCCCAAACCAAAATCCAATGCCCAGATAAAGATACCTACGATAAGGCACATAATAAGAACGATACCTGTGTTTTTGGTAACATCCTTAAGACCGGGCCATACAATTTTCTTAACTTCGCTTTTGTAGTCTTTAAAGAAAGCCTTAATGCGAGCGAAAATTGTTTTCTTTGCACCTTTGGAAGCCAATACCTCAAGATAATCGTCAATAAGAAGATATCCTATGGCAAATGCGGCAAACAAGAAAAGCAATATAGCCAATGCAAGTACGGTGGAAACACCGCCGAACAGTTTGGCATAAGCAATCTTGTTAACACCAAGCAATGTGGAAAGCGGTCTTGCATCTACAAAATAAATCGGGTCGCGAAGAGCGATTACCAACATATAAATTGCAGTACCCAGTCCAACCGCCGGTGCACAGTAGCGTGCAAATTTGGTTTTGAAAGAAAAAACGCTTAAAATCAGTGCGAATGCGCTAAGCCAGAAGCAGAGAAGAATATCTGCCGAACGCGCCATATCGTACTCTGTTCCCGCAACCGTAGTTTTTGTACCGAAGCCGAGCGCAGCACCGATAAGTGTGGTGCTATCTCCGCTTGAAACGGTTAAGGTTGCAAAAGGAAGGAAGAAAAGCACAACGGAAGCAAGGGCAAGCGCAATGGCGACAAACTGACAAACTTTGTTAAAAGTTTTCATTTTGTTTCCTCCTTACTTAGTTTCCTTGTGCAAGGTGTGCTTTCTGCAAAAACGACAGTACTTGTTCATTTCGAGTCTGTCAGGGTCGTTTTTCTTGTTTTTCATTGTGTTGTAGTTGCGTTGCTTGCATTCTGAGCAAGCGAGTGTAATTTTTACTCTCATAACGGCACCTCCCGCTTTACGGAATTAAATTTTTCTTTTTTTAAAAAAGAAATTAAGCCTCCCTCATCACAGAAACCGTGTTGTACCGAAACGCCATATATTGAGCGCATCGGAAAGCACAATACAACATCGGGTGTTCCGCTTCTGAAAGGTCTTTTTTTCGAAAAAAAAAGAACCTCGTAGAGGTAAAGTGATTATATCACATATACCCCTTAAGGTCAAGCATTTTTTTAATTTTTTTATATCCTATTTATATATTGAATTATTACATATAAAACGGCGGATAATCACTTGTGGTAATTGCCGCCTTCGCTAATTTTGAAAGCACGGTAAATCTGTTCAAAAAGCATAACACGGAACAGTTTGTGCGGAAAGGTCATTTTTGAAAGGGAAAGACGCAAATCCGACGCCTCCTTTACGGTTTTATGTAAACCGTAGGAACTGCCGATTATAAAGCAGAGATTTTTACCCGAGCAAACGCAGGTGTCAACCGTCTTTGCAAGTTCCTCGCTTGAAAGTTCTTTACCCTCAACACAAAGCGCACAGCAAAAGCAGTCTTTGGGTATCCGCTTTTTAATGTTTTCACCCTCTTTTAAAAGTGCAGTTTCTATCTGTGCGGCAGAGGGGTTTTCGGGCAGGCGTTCCGGCTCGATTTCAACAGTTTCGGTTTTTGCATAACGGGAAAGCCGCTTTAAATATTCGTCTGCGGCGGAAATAAAATATTTTTCTTTAAGTTTGCCGAGTGAAATTACGGTAATTTTAATCATAAAACAGTCACTCCGTTATCGGCAGGTTTTGCGCAGGTAAGTATGTAATCACGGTTTTCTTCCGCCCCTGCACCCAAAAGTGCGGCACGGGCAGAGGAAAGTGCCAGCATCGGCAGGTTGTTGTGTGTGCTTAAATGCCCTAAAATAAAACGGGTTGCGCCGCTGTTTAATAGGGCGGGAAGTTCAGAAGAACTTGCAAGGTTTGAAAGGTGTCCTTTGTCGGAAAGGATACGGAGTTTAAGTTGCGGCGGATAGGGGCCGCGCTTTAACATTTCAACATCGTGATTAGACTCAAAAAGCACGGCATTACTGCCGGCAAGCGCCTCTCTTACGGTGTCGGTGACTACACCCAAATCGGTGCAGACCGTAACCTTTTTGTTTGAGGGCAGGATAAAGGAATAACCGCTTGAACCCTCACAGTCGTGACTTGTTGAAAAACGAAAGTAAGAAAAATCACCTATATTACCCTCACCGTCGGCACAGACGGTTTTTGCGCCCTGCGGCAGACAACCCATTGAAATTAATGTTTCAAGGGTTTTTTCGCTTGCAATAACGGGGATATTAAGGTTTTTAAGCAGAACTTTAAGCCCCATAATATGGTCGTTGTGTTCATGTGTTATAAAAACGGCGGAGATTTCACCTAAATCGCAACCCGAATTTTGTGCGGCGGCAAGCAGTCGCTTGAAACTGGCGCCGGCATCAACAAGAACAGACGAATTGCCGTCTTTAATTATTGTCGCATTACCCGAAGAACTGCTGAAAAGCGGACAAATTCTTGCCATAAACAAAATCTCCTTTCCATAAATTAAGGGCGGTGCATACCGCCCTTTTTGTTTTTTTAATTATGCTCTTTTTTCTTCTGCTTTTTCTTCATAAACGGTTTCACGCTTAATATCGGCACCGAGTTTAGCGAACTTTTCGGCGATGTGCTCATAACCTCTGTCAATATGAAGTATGTTTTCAACCGTGGTTTCGCCCTCTGCCATAAGACCGGCAATAATCATTGCCGCACCTGCGCGCAAATCAACCGCCCTTACCGGTGCAGAAGAAAGTTTCTTTACACCCGATATAACGGCAACCTTACCGTCAACACGAATATCGGCGCCCATTCTTGTTAACTGTTCAACATATCTAAAACGGCTGTCCCAAACACCCTCGGTGATGATGCTTGTCCCGTCGGCAACGGCAAGCAGGGTTGCCATTTGGGGTTGCATATCGGTCGGGAAACCGGGGTGGGGCATTGTTTTAATGTTGCATTTTCTCGGTCTGCCGGTCATACGCACCCTGACCGCCTCGTCGTATTCAATTACCTGTGCGCCTGCTTCAATAAGTTTGGCAATAATTGATTCAAGGTGCTTGGGTGTTACATTTTCAACCAAAACATCGCCACCCGTTGCGGCGGCGGCAACCATATATGTTCCTGCCTCTATCTGGTCGGGAATAATACTGTAAGAAGTGCCGTGTAAATGCTCAACACCGCGAATTTTAATAAGTCCCGTACCTGCGCCCATAATGTTTGCACCCATGGAATTAAGGAAGTTTGCAAGGTCAACTATGTGCGGCTCTTTTGCGGCATTTTCAATAACGGTAAGTCCTTGTGCCTTGACAGCGGCAAGCATAATATTCATTGTTGCGCCTACCGATACAACATCAAGATAAATCGAACATCCGTAAAGTTCGGCGGCGGTAGCTTCCACCATACCGTTTTCAATTATGACCTCGGCACCAAGCGCCTCAAACCCCTTTATGTGTTGGTCAATGGGCCTTACCCCAAAATCACAACCGCCGGGAGGGGCAACTGTTGCCTTTTTAAATCTGCCAAGCAATGCGCCCAAAAAATAACTTGAAGCACGCATCCCTTGTGCCATTTCGTTGGTTACGGTGTGCGAATTAACACCGCGCGGGTCAATTTCTACCGAGGTTTTGTTTATAAGTTTTACATTTGCACCAAGTATCTGCAAAGATTTAAGAAGTGTCGCAACATCGGATATTTCGGGGAGATTTTCAATAATGCAGGGCTCGTCCGATAAAAGAACCGCCGGAAGAATTGCAACGGCGGCATTTTTAGCGCCGCTTATGTGGACCGAACCTTTAAGCGGTTTCCCGCCCGAGATAACAAATCTATCCAAAAACGACACTCCTTTCCAATATTTAATACAAAGCTATTATATACTTAAAAGTCGGTTTTGTCAAACCTATTCTGCTTGCTCCTTAACAAAGCAGGCATAGACAAAACAAAGGGCAAATATACCCGTTACAAAATGAACAAGCAGCGAAACGGCATCCTCCTGCAAAGGTGCGCTGTCGGTATAATATTTAACTATCTGCGGAACGGATGTGCCAAAAGAAAATGTTGCGCAAAGAGAAGCATAACAGAGTGTTTTTTTGTTTTCTTTTTCACCGATAAAACCGTTTGCATACTTTGCAAATTGCAGAAAAAACAGTACCGCCGCGCAGGAAGCAAGAAGTGAAAACGCGTGGTTGAAAATAAGGGTGACACTGGTCATTTTCGCAAAAATTCTTATAAGCCGTATTGCGTAGTAAAGAAGCGGTACGGCAAAGGAAAATTTGGAAATTTCAACAGCGAAAAGTGCAGCAACAAAATATGTGACAAAAAATATTGCCGCAAGTGCCGAACTGATATAAATTGCACCCTTTAAAAAGCCGGGCGTATAGTCCGAAGAACGGAAAACAAATGCATCGGCAACGGTAAGCAGACCGATAAGCAAAGAAAGAATAATAAGCGGTATGTTTTTTGGTATATTTTCGCTTGATTTTTCACGGGCAAAAAAAGAACAAACACAGCAAACAAGGGCAACAAGCAGGGTTATTACCGTAAGCGTTACCGAAAGTGTTTTCATATCACTTATTATAAAACCCGTCTTGCCGTCAATGCACAAAAGTTCGTTTGCCGTGCAAAATGCCGTCGCCGCAACCGACGCCGATATAAAGGTAAAAAAAATGTTTTTGTTTTTCATAAATTATATCCTTAATTCATAAAATTATGTATAAACCTTTCTTATTTTATTAAATGCAGGCGAAAAAGTCAATATTAAAGGAATGTTCTTTATGAAAAATGCAGTAATAATTTCCATTATTATAATGTTGTCGCTTTCCACCGTTCCGCTTTGCGCCTTAAAGGACAGCGGTTTTGATAAGGCGGTGTCAGCCGCAGCAGGGAAAACGGTTAAAGCCGAAAAAAAGCAGAAATCGGACGAAAAAGTTTTCAGAATAAAAATTAAAAACAGCGGCGAAATAAAGAAAATTTCCGCCACCGATTATATAATAGGCGTTTTAGCAGGTGAAATGTCACCCCTTAACGAAACCGAGGCACTAAAAGCGCAGGCGGTTGCCGCCTATTCCTTTGCACTTTACCGAAAAGAAAAGGCAAGTAACAGAGATTACGATTTAACCGACAGTCCCGATACCGACCAGTGTTTTATTGAAACCGAAAAACTCAAAGAAAAATGGGGCGACAATTACGGTAAATATTATGAAACACTTAAAAATGTTGTAAGTTCGGTAAAGGGGCAATATCTGTCTTTTGGCGGCAAACCTGCACTTGCGGTTTATCACGCGATTTCTTCGGGCAAAACCGAAAATGCAAAAGATGTGTGGGGTGGGGACTACCCCTATCTTAAATCGGTTGAAAGCATAGGGGATAAACTGTCGCCTAACTTTTTAAGTGAAGCGTCATTTTCAAAAGAAGACCTTTACGAAAAATTAAAAGAATTAAATTCGGCAGGCGAGGGTGAGGCATTTTCAAAAGAAGAACGCACCGAAGCAGGAATGATAAAAACCGTGGAATATTTCGGCAAAAAGGTAAAGGGAAGCCAAATTCAAGCGGCACTGTCCTTAAAAAGCAGTAATTTTTCGGTGGAATTTAAGGATAATGTTTATTATTTTTCGGTAAAAGGTTACGGCCACGGAGTGGGTATGAGCCAAACGGGGGCACAATATCTTGCGAAACAGGGCAGTACCTATAAAGAAATACTGTTTCATTATTATAAGAGTTGCGAGATAAAATAAAAAAATTGCTTGACAAACGGCGAAAGTGGGTTTATAATATTCGAGCATCAACCAAAGACAGCAGGTGACCTATCGGTCGTAAGTTTACCGCCTGCCGAGGTGAAGCGACAATACCTTATTAATATTATGTGTATTTTCGTGTCCACCTGTTTTTGGGTGGACACTTTATTTTTAGCGAGGTGAAAAAATTGCCAAACGCAGCAGTTTTAGAACAAAAGCAAAAAATCGTTGCTGACCTTAAAGAAAAAATCGGCGCTGCCGTTACGGGCGTAATTGTTGACTACAAGGGTATCACCGTTGCAGAAGACACCGCACTCCGTAAGGAACTCCGTGAAGCAGGCGTAGATTATTTCGTAGTAAAGAACACATTGCTTTACCGTGCTATTGACGATACCGAACTTAAAGATATGCAGTCGGTACTTGAAGGCACTACCGCAATTGCTCTTTCAAACGAAGATTACGGCGCAGCAGCAAGAATTCTTTGCAAGTTTGCCGAAAGTCATGAAAACTTTACCGTTAAGACCGGATTTTTGGACGGCGCAGTTGCTGACCTTGATACTATCAAGGCACTTTCAAAACTCCCGACCAGAGATGTTTTACTTGCTACGGTACTTGCAGCATTCCAGGCACCTATTGCGGCTTTCGCACGTGCAGTTCAGGCAATCGTTGATAAGGGTGACCAACCCGTAGAAGAAGCGAAACCCGAAGAAGCACCGGCTGAAGAAGCAAAGGCTGAAGAAAAGGTCGAAGAGACCGCACCGGCTGAAGCACCGGCTGAAGAAGCGGCAACAGAAGCCGCACCGGAAGAAAAACCGGCAGAAGAATAATTTATTAAAAAACCACAAAATTGGAGGAAATTAAAATGGCATCTGAAAAGATTACAGCGATGATCGAAGAACTCAAAGCCCTTTCGGTTCTTGAACTCTCCGAACTCGTAAAAGCAGTAGAAGAAGAATTCGGCGTACCCGCAGCAGCAGCAGTTGCAGTTGCAGCTCCCGCAGGCGGTGAAGCAGGCGGCGCAGACGAAAAGAGCGAATTTGACGTTGTTCTTAAAGAAGCAGGCGCAGAAAAGATTAAGGTTATTAAAGCAGTACGCGAAATCACCGGTCTTGGCCTTGCTGATGCAAAAGCACTCGTTGACGGCGCACCGAAAACTCTTAAAGAAGCAGTTGCAAAAGACGAAGCTGAAGAACTCAAGAAGAAACTTGAAGAAGTCGGCGCAACCGTTGAACTTGCTTAATTTTAGGATTACATTTAAAAAAGACTTGCGAAATTTTTCGCAAGTCTTTTTTGTTTTTAGTTTATAAAAGTGTAATCTTATGTGCTTCAAGATACGGTGCCAACCACAAAACATAGGACACAACCAAAGCGACGGATATAACCGTTAATATAACTATAAGAACAATATCCTTTGCTTTAAGTTTTTCTACGGCATTTTTTTGCATAAGACCAAGCCGTGCAAGTCCCGGTGCGGCGGCATAAATTAAAATTGCCATTAAAAGTCCTTCAACGGGGAACAGAATAAGGTTTTTTGCAATACGCACCGAATTGAAAAGGGGATAAACCTTATCGCTGAAATAAAGCGGATAGTAAAGCCATTTCATAATTATTGATGTAATAATTATGTTGCTAACAAAATTTACGGTAAAACGGGAAAGAACAATTCTTTTAGGGGTTATGCGCTCCCTTCTCCACAAGAAAAGTGCAAAGATAAAGGAACTTGACATTTCGGTTACTATAAAGGGCAGGAAATACGGGCCCTGCGGAATAAGAAGTGCGCCCAAAGTGTCGCTGACCGCACCGACCGCCAGGGCAACCAAAGGCCCGTAAATCATTGAGCCGATGGAATTTACAAAGCAGTCAAAAGAGATGTAAATATCAGGCCCTACCGGTATTCGTACAAGCCGAAGCACCACCCGAAGCGATATTACAAGCGCCGCCACGGCAAGCATTTTCACATTTTTAAAATTAAAAAGTGCCGCTTTCCAATAACTTAATTTTTTTTCTTGCATAAATAAAACCTCCTATTCCCGTACTAAACGTTAATAAGAGGTTTTTATTCACCCTTTATTAATGTCAGCGGGATGCGGCATAAAGGGCGCAGAATAAATCTTTCGTCCGATTGACAACTCCCCGTTCAACCGGCACTTAACGCCTTAATGCCTACTCTGAAACATTTGCTTTTTATCATTATACATCAAAGAATAAACTTGTCAATATAAATCATTAAATAATTCGGTACATAATATAATCAAAATGTAAAAATGTTGACAAAACCGGCAAATTATATTAAAATACTCTTGCAAAAGATATATGCCAAAAATAAATGAAAGGGAACTTTTGCAAAGAAATTTTCATTTTAAGCGCCGGGACCGTGTTTGGCATAGCGGTTGACGAGGTTGGAGTTTATCGAAATATTCGGCGGATGCTCCACGGTGAAGAATCGTCAGAAAACACTTAAAAACTCAAAGTAATTTGAAAACAAAGGTGTTTTCACTATGTCAAAATCAATAACGGAAACGGCGAAACAGACTACTTTTAAACGGGGTTATTATACCCTTTAATAAGCGGTTTTTTCGGCGTGCGTTTGCGCGCCTTTTGTTTTGCCATTTTTAAAGAAGGAGAAAATGAATTATGTGTGGAATAGTAGGATTTACGGGAAAGCGTCAGGCATCTCCCATACTTTTGGACGGACTTGAAAAACTTGAATACCGCGGTTACGACTCTGCCGGTATTGCCGCTTTAAGTGACGGAAAATTCACCACCGCAAAGACGGTTGAAAGAATAAGAAGTCTTTTTGACAAAACCCACGACGGCGCCGATGTTGTCGGCACTATCGGAATAGGTCATACCCGTTGGGCGACCCACGGCGGACCGAGTGAGGTGAACGCTCACCCCCATTTAAGCGAAAAGAGAAAATTTGTTGTTGTTCATAACGGAATTATTGAAAACTATATCGAACTTGAAAACAAACTGCTTAAAAAGGGTGTAAAATTCGTAAGCGAAACCGATACCGAGGTTGTTCCCCAACTTCTTGAATATGAATACGACGGCGACCTTTTGGGCACTGTTTCCCGTGTTGTAAAACAACTTGAGGGCTCTTATGCTTTGGGTGTTATCTGCACCGATTTTCCCGACACTTTGGTAGCGGTAAGAAAGTTCAGTCCGCTTATTGTCGGTGTAACAGAGGACGAAAAGTTTATCGCTTCGGATGTTACGGCACTTGTTTCCCACACCCGTGATGTCGTTTATATAGAGGACGGCGAAATTGCCGTTTTAACCCCCGGCAGTATGGAACTTTATAACACCGAAAAAGAAAAAATCGAATATAAAGTTTCTCATATCGACTGGGATATTGCCGCTGCCGAAAAGGGCGGTTATGACCACTTTATGATGAAAGAAATGTGCGAAGAGCCGCATGCGGTTGAACAGACCGTTATAAGCCGTGTAAAGAACAACGAAATTGAATTTGAAGGCGTTTCGATTACCGGCGAAGATATGAAAAACTTCAAGCGCATACAAATTGTTGCCTGCGGCTCGGCTTACCATGCAGGTATTGTCGGTAAGTATGTTATGGAGGAACTTCTCCGTATGCCGGTTGATGTTGACTTGGCAAGTGAATACCGTTACAGAAACCCGATAACCGGTAAAGATACACTTACAATTATTATCAGTCAGTCGGGCGAAACGGCAGATACTCTTGCAGCCCTTAACGAAGCAAAAGCAAGGGGCAGTCATGTTTTAGGCATCGTAAATGTTGTCGGCAGTTCTATTGCAAAGGCATCAGATGATGTAATCTACACCTGGGCAGGTCCCGAAATCGCCGTTGCAACCACAAAGGGTTATACCACCCAACTTACCGTGCTTTATATGTTTGCGGTTTGGGCGGCAAAACGGCTCGGCACCGCAAGTGACGACCAAATT
>JAZLFY010000253.1:0-2240 GCA_045616025.1 Acutalibacteraceae bacterium
GAATTCCCGCGCACAAGGGCGAGCAAAAGATATAATTTTTATATCCTTTGCTCGCCGCCCAACCCTTTTTTCAGGTTGGACAACGGCCGCAAAATGTTTAGCAAAGGGAATAATCTTATTTAATTTGATTTGCCACAACACCGATACCCACTTCAACACTCGGTACGGTTTTGCCGCGGTAGTTTGCTTCGTTTTCCACCTCTTCGGGCATATACAGAATTAAAGCGCAGTAATTACTTTCGCCCGACATAAGCGGAATATTACTTTCGGTATAGTTGCTTAATTTCTGTGTTGCATAGGTTTGCGACAGCTTGCGGTCGGCGGTTTTTGCAAGTAATCCGTCTTCGGTACTGTCAAAAACAAGTCCGAAATTAAGGTGGTCGGGCAAAACAATATCTTCACCCTTTTCGTTCTTGCCCACAACAATACTGCTCATATCCGGAATAACCGACATATCATAGGTAAAATCAACCGTTCCGGCATTTTCAACTTTCAGATATACAACCTGTGTATATCCCGGCTCGTAAAGTGCCGCATCGTTAAATATCTTTGTGGTACTGTCCACCAAAGAATAACTGCCGCCGGTGTTGTGGTATACATTAACCTTTAAATCACCGAAATTAAGACTGTTTACAATCGTGTCGCTTTCTTCAAACCAGGCAAGCGAAGCATTGGTGCCAAGCATCGCCCAAACAACGATAAGTAAAATACTTAATAAAAGGGCAAGTTTTGTTATTCTTTTTTTCTTTTTTAACATTGTGCCCTCGCTTCCTCATCGTCTTTGTCTTTTTTTCGCCGCCAAAACAGCAGAATAATCAGTGCGGTTAAACTTACAACCATAAGTGCAACCCAAAGTGTAATGTTCGATTTTTCACCGGTCACCGGTGAGGGTTGCGGGTCGGTATGATGCTCTTTGTTGTTTAAGCATTCGTAATATGTATAAAGCACATATTCGCTGACATTTTTAATATCGGTTTTAATACCGTCAACGGTGTAGTAATCAATGATTTTTTCGTCGTTCATATAAAAATGAACTCTGCCGTCCTCGGTTTTATAATGCTTGTCACCGTCGGGGTAGGCGGTATAGGTTTCTCCGCCTACGGTAACCACGATAACTTCGTGCATTTTGCCGCCGCAGGTTTCACAAAGCATAGGTGCGGTCTGTTCGCATTTTTCGCAAACAAAGGTTGAAACACCGTCTTTTTCTTCAATGTGATAGGTGTGATTTTTGTTTGTGGGGCATTCCCAATAGGGTTGTTCAATCGGGAATTCTTCGGTTACGAACTGCCACTTGATTTTGCCGATTTGCTGTTGGAACATATTGTCAAGCGTTTTCGGAACATCAAGCGTTACATTAAGGTCAACCGTCCCGCCCGAATAAAGCGTGCCAAGGCATACCCAGTCGGTAAGTCCGGCGGTTTTATCCGCCGCCGCATCAAACATCGGCGTTTCGCTGTCCTTTCTGACAGTAAGGGTAAGTTGATTTAAGAATTCGTTATACTTTTCGTCGGCAGAGCCGAGTGAACGCAGATAAATTTTTACCTTTACCTTATCGTCTGCCCGGTTTTTTACCGTTATTTTTTGTGTGAGTGATGCGCCCGGCATAACATTTTTAAAGTTTGCGAATAAATCGGTGGGGGAATATTCACTGCCCGGCTCAAAAATTAATCCGCCCGAATTTCCCGTATATGTAACATTTGAATCTTCGGCAAATGAAATAACCGATAGGGAACTGATAAGCAATATTGCCGCACAAAGAATAATCAAAAATTTTCTTAATGTTTTCATACGCCACCCCCTGCATCATCGGCACTTATTCCCGAATTTTTTTCTGCCGGCCACCCGACAACATCAAGGGGAGAAGCTGCATCGTTATACTCGCTTTGTACCGCATAGGCACAAACCGTAAGTTTAATTGTTTTGCCGAGATATTGGCTGTCCGCACTGCCGGCAACCTTTACCTGCGAAAAAAGTTTTTCGGTTTCCACACCCGGCAAAACCGGTTGTTTGTAGTAGTAATAATCGTCTTTACCGTCTATCCAGTCGGTAGTGTTAATGTCAAGTTCCAAAATATCGGCGGAAAGGGAAGAATCATCAATGGCGTTTTTAAGATTGGCGCGCAACCAGAAAGGATGTTCGCCGGTGTTTTTAACCGTAACTTTTTTGGATACGATACTGCCGGGCATTACATAAACGCCTTCTTCGGGGAAGTCGACATCGCCCATTTTTTCAATAATTTT
>JAZLFY010000254.1:0-10131 GCA_045616025.1 Acutalibacteraceae bacterium
GAAAGAATGTACGAATTTGTCGAAAGATTTTTCAACACCGCGCTTCCGCGCGTGCGTGACTTCCGCGGTATAAATCCCGATGCTTTTGACGGTCGCGGCAACTATGCCATGGGCGTAAAAGAGCAACTTATTTTCCCGGAAATCGAATATGATAAAATCGACAAAGTTCGCGGTATGGACATCATTTTCGTTACTACCGCAAAGACAGATGAAGAGGCCCGTGAGTTACTTACTCTTATGGGTGCTCCGTTTGCAAGATAAGGAGAAGGAATTATGGCTAAAACATCTATGAAAGTAAGTCAGGCACGCCCTGCTAAATTTTCAACAAGAGCGTATAACAGATGCAAAATCTGCGGCCGTCCGCACGCTTATCTTCGCAAGTACGGCATCTGCCGTATATGCTTCCGTGAACTCGCATACAAGGGCGAGATTCCGGGTGTAAAGAAGGCAAGTTGGTAAGGACAGGAAAATAATCCTGCCAGACTAAGGAGGTTTACGGTATGCAAATCACCGATACAATAGCCGATATGCTTACAAGAATTCGTAACGCATCCTCGGCAAAACACGATTCGGTAGATGTACCTGCATCCAAAGTAAAGAAGGCAATCGCTCAGATTTTGCTTGATGAAGGGTACATCGCTGGTTTCACCGTTGTAGATAACGGAAACCAGGGCGTTATTCGTATTGAACTTAAATACGGCGCCAACAAGTCACAGACCATTACCGGCATTCGCCGTGTATCAAAACCCGGTCTGCGCATCTACACTAATGTAGAAGATATGCCCAAGGTTATGAAAGGCCTTGGCATAGCAATCCTTTCCACCTCTAAAGGTATTATGACAGACAAGCAGGCTCGTCGTGAAAATGTTGGCGGCGAAGTTCTCGCGTATGTTTGGTAAGGGGGTGCGTTAGGATGTCAAGAATAGGTAAGAAACCTATAACAATTCCTGCCGGAGTAGAAGTTAAGATTGACGGACATAACGTAACCGTTAAGGGTCCCAAAGGCGAACTTAAAAACTCCTTTAATCAGGACATCGACATAAAGGTTGAGGGTACCGAAATCATCGTATCCCGCCCTTCTGACGATAAAACCCATCGTGCAATGCACGGACTTACCCGTACACTTATTTACAATATGGTTGTCGGCGTAACCGATGGTTATGCAAAGAAACTTGAAGTAAACGGCGTCGGTTACCGTGCGCAGAAGCAGGGTAATAACCTTGTTTTGAACATAGGTTACTCACATCAGGTAATTATTCCTGAAGTTGAGGGAATTAAAATTGAAGTACCGTCTGCAAACGAAATCGTTGTAAGCGGTGCAGATAAGCAGTTGGTTGGCCAGTTCGCAGCCGATATTCGTAAAAAACGTCCGCCGGAGCCGTATAAAGGCAAGGGTATTAAGTACGAAAACGAACATATCCGCCGCAAAGAAGGTAAAGCAGCCAAGGGCGCTAAATAAGTGTAAGGAGTGTAATGAAAAATGGTTAGCAAAACTAACAGCAATGCGGCTCGTCTTAAAAGACATGCACGTGTTCGCTCAAAAGTCAGCGGTACGGCTGCCTGCCCCCGTCTTGACGTATTCCGCTCCAACAGCAATATATACGCCCAACTTATCGATGATGAAAACGGTGTAACCTTAGCAGCAGCCGCTTCCAACGAAAAAGATTTCGGTGCAAACGGCGGAAACTGTGAAGGTGCCCGCAAGGTTGGACAGTTAATCGCTGAACGTGCCAAGAAGAAAAAGATTACTGAAGTCGTATTCGACCGCGGTGGCTATATCTATCATGGCCGTGTCAAGGAGCTTGCCGAAGGTGCCCGTGAGGGCGGCCTCAAGTTCTAAAGATGGGAGGAAATACTTTGGCTACAAATATTGATGCATCAACATTAGATTTGCAGGAACGTGTAGTTTCCATCAACCGCGTATCCAAAACCGTTAAGGGCGGTCGTATTATGAAATTCGCTGCTTTGGTTGTCGTAGGTGACGGCAACGGTATCGTAGGTTACGGCCTCGGTAAAGCAGGTGAAGTTCCGGATGCTATCCGCAAGGGTATTGAAGACGCAAAGAAAAATCTTATTAAGGTTTCTCTTAAAGGAACTACCATTCCTCACGAAATAATCGGAGAGTTCGGCGCAGGTCGCGTTCTTTTGAAACCGGCTGCTCCCGGTACCGGCGTTATCGCCGGCGGTGCCGTACGTGCGGTTGTTGAAACCGTAGGTATTAAGGATATCCGTACAAAAGCTCTTCGCTCAAACAATCCGTGCAATGTAGTTCGCGCTACCGTACAGGGCTTGGCTTCACTTCGTGATGTCAATCAGGTTGCGGAAGTTCGCGGCAAAAGCGCAGAAGAAATTATAGGTTAAGGAGGAGCAGCACTATGGCAACAAAGAAAAAGGCTGCCGGCCTTACTGTAAAACTCGTAAAAAGCGTAATCGGTTCCAAAAAGGACCAGATTGCAACCGTAGAAGCATTAGGTCTTCACAAATTGGGTGACACAAGTGTTCAACCCGATAACGCTGCAACACGCGGCAAGATAAATAAGGTTTCTCACCTTGTTAAAATTATTGAGGGCTAAATCTTCAGGTTAAAAGGTACAGGCGGAATAATCCGCTTCAATATCACAAGGAGGTGCGAACAATGAAATTGCACGAATTGTCTCCCGCAGAGGGCTCAACCAAAGAGTCCAAGCGTATTGGCAGAGGTCACGGTTCCGGCAACGGTAAAACTGCCGGTAAGGGCCACAAGGGACAAAAAGCACGTGCCGGTCGCGGTCAAAGACCCGGTTTCGAAGGCGGTCAGATGCCTTTGCAACGCCGTGTTCCGAAGCGTGGTTTCAATAACATTTTTGCCGAAGAAGTTATCGCAATTAACATAGGCGCTTTAGAAGCTTTCGACGACGAAGCGGTTGTTGATGCAGCTGCTTTAGTTGAAAAAGGTATTGTTAAAAAAGCAAATGTTAAGATTAAGGTTCTCGGCAACGGTAAACTTTCCAAAAAACTTACCGTAAAACTTAACGCCTTCTCGGCTTCCGCATCCGAAAAGATTGCGGCAGCAGGCGGAAAGGCAGAGGTGATCTGAGTATGTTGGAAACATTAAAAAATGCTTGGGCAGTTAAAGAACTTCGTAACAAAATTCTTTTTACGGTGCTCATCATCGCAATTTTCCGCATTGGCTCGGTCATCCCGGTACCGTATATCGATGTTGCGGCTCTTAAGTCTGCAAGCGATAGCGGTGCTACCAATGAATTTTTCAGTTATTTGTCAATTTTAACAGGTGGCGGTCTTGAATACGGCGCAATCTTTGCAATGTCCGTAACGCCCTACATCAACAGTTCGATTATTATCCAACTTTTGTGTGTGGCAATACCTGCACTTGAACGTCTTTCAAAAGAAGGCGAAGAAGGTCAGAAAAAACTTGCAACCATCACCCGTTATACAACCGTTATTCTGGCGCTTATACAAGGTACGGCTTACTTCTTCTATTTGAAGGGCAGTAACTATTTAAGCGTAACCGGTACGGGAGCAACCATATTTGCGGCATTTGTTATTATCTTGGCATTTACCGCAGGTAGTGCGCTTGTTATGTGGCTTGGCGAACAGATTGACGTTAAAGGTATCGGCAACGGTATTTCAATACTCCTTTTTGCAGGTATCATTTCACGCGGTCCGCAGGCAGCAAGAGCGCTTGTCGGTTACTGGCAGGTTGGCCGTCAGGCAGCCGTTATCGGCATACTCGTACTGTTCTTAATCGTTATTGCGTTCATCGTTTGGATGACCAACGCAGAGCGCAGAATTAAAATTCAGTATGCTAAACGCGTTATAGGAAACAAGATGTACGGCGGACAGAACACCCATATTCCGATTAAGGTTAATATGGCTGGTGTTATGCCGATAATCTTCGCTTCTTCAATTCTTATGTTGCCCACCATGATTTTGGGCTTCATGAAGAACACAGATACTTCATTTGCTAAATTCTTGGCACTTTTCAGTACCCGTGGTGCGTTCTATGCAATAATCTATTTCATCTTGATTATCGCATTTGCATACTTCTATTCAACGATCCAGTTCAACCCTGTTGAAATGGCAAACAATCTTCGTAAAAACGGCGGCGCAATCCCCGGAATTCGTCCCGGCAAGCCGACCTCCGATTTTATCTCGAAGATTTTGTCAAGAATTACGCTCTTAGGCGCTATCTTCTTAAGCGTAGTTGCAATACTTCCTATCGTTTTGGGCTCTGTCGGCGGAATTAACATTTCTCTCGGCGGTACATCCATACTCATTATGGTCGGTGTTGCACTTGACACGGTACAAAATCTTGAATCTCAGATGATGATGCGTCATTACAAGGGATTCCTTGATTGATAACGGGAGTATTGATATGAATTTGATTTTATTGGGAGCCCCCGGTGCCGGTAAAGGTACCATGGGTGCGGTAATTTCGGAAAAATACAATATTCCCACCGTTTCCACCGGAAATATTTTGCGTGCAGCAATTAAAGACGGTACGGAAATGGGAAAACAGGCAAAATCATATATTGATAAAGGCGCACTTGTTCCGGATGAGGTCGTAATCGGCATTATCCGTGACCGCCTCTCAGAAAAAGACTGTCAGAACGGCTTTATATTAGACGGCTTCCCCCGTACTATTGTTCAGGCGCAGGAACTTGACAAAATGGGCATAAAAATTGATGCGGCGCTTCTTATAAATGCCGCCGACGAAATGATTATCGCCAGAATGTCGGGCAGACGCGTTTGTGAAAAGTGCGGCGCAAGTTATCACATAGAAACCCTTAAACCTAAGGTAGAGGGTGTGTGTGATTCCTGCGGCGGTGCTTTGGTTGTCCGTAAGGACGACAAGCCCGAAACCGTACTTGAACGCCTTACCGCCTACCACGAGCAATCAGAGCCGCTTGTCGGATATTATAAAAATCAGGGCAAGTTGCTGGTTGCAAATGTAGAGGAAGACTTCGATACAAATGTTAAAACTGTTTTGTCTGTTCTTTCGGAGATATAATTTATGATAGTGCTTAAAACCGGCCGCGAGCTTAAAGTAATGCGGGAAGCTTGCAGAATATCAGCCGGCGCATTAAAAACAGTAGGTGACGCGATTGAACCGGGAATAACCACCGCCGAACTTGATGCTTTGGCGGAAGAGTATATTTTAAAGCAGGGTGCAATACCCAACTTTAAAAATTACCAGGGTTATCCCGCAACCGCGTGTATATCAATCAACAACGAGGTTATTCACGGCATACCTAACAAACAGCGCAAAATTTGTGCAGGGGATATAGTTTCTGTTGACCTTGGCGCAAAGTTCGAAGGTTACCACGGCGATAATGCCGCCACATTTGCCTGCGGCGATATATCAGAACAGGCAAAGCGGCTGATAGACACCACCAAAGAAAGTCTTTACGAAGGCATAAAAGCGGCGGTTGTCGGCGGCAGACTGGGTGACATAGGATACGCTGTTCAGTCGTATGTTGAACAGAGGGGATATTCGGTAGTTCGCGATTTTGTAGGACACGGAATAGGTACAGAAATGCACGAAGCCCCCGAAGTACCCAACTACGGCACTCCCGGCAGGGGAATACGGCTTATGCCCGGAATGACCATTGCCATTGAGCCCATGGTAAACGAAGGGCACTTTGGCGTAAAGGTTTTACCGGACGGGTGGACGGTGCTGACTCAGGACGGCTCGCTTTCAGCACATTTTGAACATACGGTTGTTATCACCCCCGACGGTCCGCAAATAATGACAGTTATTTGAGGTGCCGTATGGAAGGATACATCGTTCGTTCTGTTGCGGGACGGGACCGCGGTAAGTTTATGGTTGTTGTGGGATACAAGGGTGACTACCCGTTAGTGTGTGACGGTAAAGAGCGCCCGACAGAGCGTCCCAAACGGAAAAATCCGAAACACCTTAAATTTACAAATACGCATTTAGAGAAGGCACAGTACGCCACAAACAAGTCACTTCGGCGAACACTTAAAGCGTTCACCGAAAAGGAAAATGATTAGGAGTTAGTGATTATGTCAAAATCTGATATGATAGAACTTGAAGGCACCGTTGTTGAAGCAATGCCTAACGCAGTATTTAAAGTAGAAATTCAAGGCGGACATCAAATACTTGCTCATATCTCGGGCAAACTTCGTATGAACTTCATACGCATCTTGCCGGGCGATAAGGTAACGGTTGAAATGTCGCCGTACGATTTGTCCAAAGGACGCATCACTTGGCGTTCAAAATAAGACAAAGAAAAAATTTAGGAGGTAATCCAAATGAAAGTCAGACCTTCTGTAAAAAAGATTTGCGAAAAATGCAAAATCATCAGACGTAAGGGTAAAGTAATGGTTATCTGTGAAAACCCGAAACATAAGCAGCGTCAGGGTTAATCTTGCGCTAATTAATTATGGAGGTGCTTTGATAAATGGCACGTATTGCTGGTGTTGACCTTCCGAACGAGAAGCGAGTTGAAATCGGACTCACATATATCTTCGGAATCGGTCTTACAACATCTAAAAAGATTTTAGCCGAAACGGGCATTGACCCCGATGTTCGCGTTAAAGATCTTACAGATGCAGATATCACAAAACTTCGTGAATACATCGACCATAACCTTCAGGTTGAAGGTGACCGTCGCCGTTCAGTTGCTTTGGATATCAAACGACTTATAGAAATCGGTAGTTATCGTGGTCTTCGTCACCGCAAAGGTTTACCCGTAAGGGGACAGCGTTCAAAAACCAACGCTCGCACCCGTAAAGGTCCGAAGAGAACGATAGCAAATAAGAAAAAGTAAGTAGGAGGAAGAATTAATGGCTACTGCTAAAAAAGCGACGACCAGACGCCGTCGTGAAAAGAAGAACATTGAACGCGGTGCCGCGCATATTCAGTCAACCTTCAACAACACGATAGTTACAATTACCGACACACAGGGTAATGCTCTTTCTTGGGCATCTGCCGGTGAACTCGGTTTCCGCGGCTCTAAAAAGTCCACACCGTTCGCAGCACAGTCTGCTGCCGAAATGGCTGCAAAAGCGGCTATGGAACACGGTCTTAAAACTGTCGAAGTTTATGTTAAGGGACCGGGTGCCGGTCGTGAGGCTGCTATCCGCGCATTGCAGTCAGCAGGTTTAGAGGTAAGTATGATTAAAGACGTTACCCCGATTCCGCATAACGGCTGCCGTCCTCCCAAGAGAAGACGCGTATAATATTGTTTATTAATTTGGAGGTGTAACAGATGGCAAGATATACCGGTGCAGTATGCAGACTTTGCCGCCGTGAAGGACAAAAATTGTTCCTTAAAGGTGAGCGCTGCTACTCTGAAAAATGTTCTATCGGCAACCGCGGTTATGCACCCGGTCAGCACGGACAAGGTAGAAAGAAGTCATCCGAATACGGTTTGCAGCTTCGTGCAAAGCAGACCGCAAGACGTTTTTACGGCGTTCAGGAAAATCAGTTCCATCATTATTTTGAGGTTGCAGAAAGAAAACAGGGTGTTACAGGTGATAACCTTCTCCGTATTCTCGAAAGCCGCCTTGATAATGTAGTTTACAGAGCAGGATTTGCAAGCAGCCGTGCAGAAGCACGCCAACTTGTAGGTCACGGACACTTTGAAGTTAACGGCAAGCGTGTTGACATCGCTTCCTATCTTTTAAAAGCAGGCGATACCGTTTCGGTTTGCGAAAAGGCACCCAGCTTTGATAAGATGAAGAATGTTGTTGAAGCCAACGGCGCAAGACCGACTCCCGAGTGGATGTCTGTAGACAAGGATAATATGACGGTTACGGTTAATGCTCTTCCGAACCGTGAGCAGATTGAAGCTCCGGTTGAAGAACAACTCATCGTCGAATTTTATTCAAGACAGTAATATTTATTTTCTGTTTTTGTACTGCTGTGCCGCACAAGGCAGTGCGTTTAAAAAATTTACCGTGCGGAGAAACGGAGCTTTTAAATGATAGAAATTGAAAAGCCCAGAATAGAAACTTTGGAACTTACAGAGGACGGCACTTACGGCAAATTCGTAATGGAACCGCTTGAACGCGGTTATGCTACCACACTCGGAAACAGTATGAGAAGGGTACTCCTTTCAATACTCCCCGGTGTTGCAATTACCGATGTTAAAATTGACGGTGTTGTTCACGAATTTTCCACCGTTCCCGGTGTTAAGGAAGATGTAACGGAAATCGTACTTAACCTTAAAGGTCTTATTGCAAAACTTCACAGCGAAACCGCTAAGAAGATTTACATTGAGGCAGAAGGTCCGTGCGTATTGACCGCCGCTTCCATCAAAGCCGATTCGGAAGTTGAAATTCTTAATCCGGATATGTATATCGCAACACTTGACGAGGGTGCAAAACTCAATATGGAGATGACTCTTGACAAGGGCAGAGGATATGTATCTGCAGAACAGAACAAACAGGAACAGAATGTTATCGGTGTTATTCCGATTGACTCTATCTATACCCCTGTTGTAAAAGCAAACTTTACTGTTGATAATACCCGTGTCGGTAATGTTGTTGATAAGAACAAACTCACTCTTGAGGTTTGGACCGACGGTTCAATCGGCGCAAACGAAGCCGTATCACTTTCGGCAAAAATCCTCATTGAGCATTTTGAGATTTTCTTAGACCTTACCGAAGGCGTAAGCGAAACCGCAAGCATTATGGCGGAAAAAGCCGACAACGCAAAGGAAAAGGTACTTGACCTTACCATTGACGAACTCGACCTTTCCGTTCGTAGTTATAATTGCCTTAAACGCGCAGGTATAAACACGGTAGAAGACCTTATCGAAAAGTCCGAAGCGGATATGATGAAGGTCAGAAATTTGGGCAGAAAGTCTCTTGAAGAGGTTATCAACAAACTCGCATCTTTCGGGTTTGGCCTTAAAAAGAACGACGATTAAAGGAGTGAAGACAAATGCCGGGTACTCGTAAACTTGGTAGAACCACTGCGCACAGAACTGCAATGCTTCGTGCTATGGTAACATACTTGCTCGAAAACGGTAAGATTGAAACCACAGTTACAAGAGCAAAAGAAGTTCGCGCTATGGCAGAAAAGTATATCACACTCGCTAAAACAAACACACTTCACAGCAAGCGTCAGGCAATGGCGTTTATCACTAAGGAAGATGTAGTTGCAAAACTTTACAACGAAATCGCACCTAAGTATAAGGACGTAAACGGCGGTTACTGCCGTATAACCAAAACAGGTCCTCGCCGCGGCGATGCTGCTGAAATGGCAATTATCGAGTTAATCTGAAAAACTTAATTTAGTGCTCGCATTTTCTCTCCCGTGCAAAGTTGCGGTCGAAAAGATATTTTCGGGATAATGCGTGTACTAAACTGCCAAAAGCCCCCGTCTTTTAGACGGGGGCTTGTTCTGTTTGTTTTATTAGTTTGTTGCTTTTAAAAGCCGGATAATGTTTTCAAAGGTTTTTTCAAGGTTTTCGCGGCTGTTATATCTGTCCGATTTGAAGTCAACGGCAATGCGGTTGGTTGCGAATACCGATGCAACACCCAAACCGTAAACCGAGTCGTCGGAAGCATCGTCACCCACAATGGCAACAACCGTTTTATTTTGAACTTTTGCCGCCTTTGCAATGCCCGAAATAACCTTGCCGCGTACACTCTGTGAGTCGATTTTGCCTTCACCCGTAAAAATAATATCGGCATCTTTAATTATTTCGTCAAAACCGACCGTCTTTAAAACGGTATCAATGCCGGAGGTCAAGCGGGAATTAAAGAACGCCACCATACCTGCGCCCATTGCACCTGCGGCACCGCTGCCGGCAATGTTTGCAACATCAAGATTTAAGTCTTTCTTTATCACATTACCAAGCGTAATAAGTCCGCTGTCGAGCATTTCTGTCATTTTGGTATCTGCGCCTTTTTGAGCGGCAAAAATGTGCGCTGCGCCCTCTTTTCCGTACATAGGGTTATCTATATCGCACATGGTAAGAATTTCAACACCGTCAAGCAGAGGGCTTTTTTCGGACATATCAATTTTTGCTATGTCCTTTAAGGTTTCACCCACAGGAACAAACGAACTGCCGTCCGCCTTTAAAAACTTAATTCCTACCGCCGCCGCGGCACCGCAACCGCCATCGTTGGTACACGAGCCGCCAAGACAAACAA
>JAZLFY010000255.1:0-6752 GCA_045616025.1 Acutalibacteraceae bacterium
GTACCTTATGGCTTGCAAGTCTTTCGGTCATAAAGGTGCGGAGTTTGTCTTCGTCCGCCGCCGCACCGTCTTTAAGAATTACACAAGCCGCCGCCTCTTCGCCGTACTTTTCATCCGGCACACCTATTACCTGAACATCCCGTACATCGGGATAGGTATAGATAAATTCCTCTATTTCTTTTGGATATATGTTTTCTCCTCCACGGATAATCATATCTTTAAGTCTGCCTGTTATAAGATATGTGCCATCGCTGTTTCTTACGGCAACATCACCCGAGTGAAGCCAACCGTCCTTATCAACCGCCTTTTCGGTCGCTAACGCCATTTTATAATAGCCCTTCATAGTGTTATATCCGCGCGAACAGAATTCACCGGGTTTGCCGTCGGGCAGTTCCTCCCCCGTTTCGGGGTCGGTTATCTTGCACTGAATATGAGGGAAAGGATAACCCACCGTATCCGTACGCATTTCAATCGGGTCGGTCCACGCGGTCATGGTACTGCCGGGTGAAGACTCGGTCTGACCGTAAACACTGACAATACCCTGCATATTCATTTCGTCGGGTTTTGCCGCCCTGCGCATAAGTTCGGGCGGACAACCTGCGCCTGCCATAATACCCGTCCGCATATATGAAAAATCGGTTTTGCGGTAGTCGGGGTGGTTAAACATTGCTATAAACATTGTCGGCACACCGTTAAAGCAGGTGATTTTCTCCTGATTGATACAGTCAAGCGATGCCTTTGCCGAAAAATAAGGGAGCGGACACATTGTTGCCCCGTGGGTAACCGCCGCGGTCATGGAAAGCACCATACCGAAGCAATGAAACATCGGCACCTGAATCATCATACGGTCTGCCGTGGAAAGTCCCATTCTGTCGCCTATACATTTTCCGTTGTTTATAACATTATAATGGGTAAGCATTACACCTTTCGGGAAACCCGTTGTTCCCGATGTGTACTGCATATTGCAAACATCGTCCGAGCGCACCTTTGATGCCATACGGTTGATTTCACCCATAGGCACAAGACCTTTTCTTTGCATTGTTTCTTCAAAGGTGAGTGCGCCTGGCATTTTAAAACCGACCGTAATAACATTACGCAGAAACGGCAGCCGTTTACAGTGAAGCGGCTTTCCCGCCTCCGACTTTGCAATTTCGGGGCAAAGTTCGTTAATGCTGGCTTTGTAATCGGAGTCCTTTGAGGACTCTATCATAATAAGTGTATGTGTATCGGACTGACGGAGAAGATACTCAATTTCGTGAATTTTATATGCCGTATTGACCGAAACGAGTATTGCGCCGATTTTGGTAACCGCCCAAAAGGCAATAAACCATTGCGGAACATTGGTTGCCCAAACCGACACCTTACTGCCTGCCTTTACACCGAGGGATACAAGCGCTCTTGCAAAGTCGTTTACATCCCGTCTGAATTCAAGGTATGTTCTTGTATAGTCAAGTGTGGTGTACTTAAAGGCGTACTGGTCGGGAAAATCATCGGCAAGTTTATCAAGAACACGGGCAAATGTTCTGTCAACAAGTTGGTCTTTCTTCCAGATGTAATATCCGCTTCCGTCGTGATTGGGATAATGCCGTTTTCGGTCGGTCTTACCCTCAAACCCTTTCATAAAGGAAACAAAATGCGGAAGCAAAATTTCGTGGTCGTTAAAACCGCCCATCCACTCGCTGTCCCATTGAAGCGACAAAAAGCCGTCATAATCAACCGAGGAAAGTGCGTTCATAACATCGGGAAACGGCATATCGCCTTCACCGACAACGGTGAACTTGCCGTTTTTAACCGAATCTTTTATATGAACATGCTTTATATATGCGCCGAGGTTTTCAACCGTGTCGCACGGCTCCTCGCCCGAATAGAAATATGTACTGTAACAGTCCCAAAGCGCCGCAATATTATCGCTTGCAAATTCATCAAGCAACAAACAGAGTTTTTTTGTATCGGAATAAACCCCGTCGGTGCAGATAAGAAGCGTTATGCCGTGTTTTTCAAGCACAGGCAGTATTTCGGCTATTTCGTTTCTCACCGTTTGCGGCTCGTCATTAAGTATATGAACGGCTATTTTATCGCAAGAGATTTCTTTCGCCGTCAAAACAAGTCCGAAAAGTCGGCTTGCCGCCGTACCGCTGACGGATAAATCCGCCTTTGTATCAATGCACGGCACAACAAGTTTCTTTTCGTAAAGACCGTGAACGGTTGACATTATTCTGCCTTTTGAAAATTCACCCTGCTTTTTTAAAAAAGGAGGATAATCTTCAAAAATTTCTATACCGGAAAAATCGGTTTCATAAGCCGTATCCTGTATTGTTTGCCATGAAAGTTTCCGCCATCCTTTTACAGAGAAAGAAAGTTTCATGCGTTTTCCTCCTCGTAAATTATCTTGTTAAGAGCATTTATGTACGCCAAAACACCCGAGCCGATAATATCGGTTGATATTCCGCTGCCCGAATATATTTTTCCGCCGTAACGAAGTTTGACAACGGTTTGGCCCATGGCTTCGCGTCCCTCGGTAACCGCCTGAATTTGAAAATCGTCAAGTTCGTAGTGGTGACCGGTTATCTTTTCAATGGCAAGAAAAGCCGCATCAATAGGTCCGTCACCAAGGGAGAGTCCGTCAAGAAGTTTGTCACCGTATTTAAGTTTAATATGTGCCTGAATATCAACCGAATTACTGGTGGTTACAACATAACTTTCAAGTGTATATGCCGACGGCACCTGCATTGCCTCGGAAGCGATAATGGCATCAAGTTCACCTGCGCTTACCGAGTCTTTCCTTTGGGCAATATCGCAAAACGCCTTCCAGACACGCATTTTATCGTTATCGTCAAGTGTATATCCGAGTGCCGCAATTGCCTTTTCCACCGTTTCGGCGGTGCTGTCCTTGGTTAAAGACATATTCTCCGAATAAGAACGGACACCGTTTTCGAACGGAGATGCACTGTCCTTATCGTCCTTACTGTAAAATCGCTCAATTTCCCCGATTACACGGTTAATTTCGGTCATTTTAAGTAAAGATTTTACACCTATGGAGTCTGCCTTTGAAGACAACAGTTTTGACACGGTTAAAAGCGAAATGTTGTTATCCGTTACCGATGTTACCTTTATTTCGTTTGCGCCGTTCTTTAAAGCCGTAATGGCGCAAGCATCGGCAACACCCAAAGCGTTTGAACACTGAACACCGAGTGTAACGCCGCTTATTTCGGGTATTTCTTCGGTAATTCGCTTTATAAATGCGCCGAATTCATCGGGAAGCATTACCCCTGCGGTATCGCAGAGTGTAACCTTAACCGCGCCGGCAGTAACGGCGGCAGAAATAATTTTAACAAGAAAATCAAAATTTGCTCTTGTTGCATCTTCGGCAATAAATTCAATGTTATCGCACAAAGATTTGCATTTTTTTACCGCATCGGTCACCGCTTCAAGCATTTTATCGCTTTTTTTGTGGTAAACATATTCCATTCTTGCCGTGCTTGCCGCGGCGCAAACCTGAAGCCGTGGCTTTTCCGCACATTTGAGCGCTTCAAAGATTTTGTCTATTTTATCCGTATCAATGCCGGTGCTTACCGCAATTTCGGCATCCTTAACTGCGGAAGCAACCGATTTTATAAGAAGAATATCCTCTGTGGTGTCGGTAAGTGTTCCGAGTTCTACGGTTGATACACAAAGTCTGTCAAGCAGTTTTGCGACCTCTGTTTTCTCCTTAAATGTAAAGCCAGAAACCTCCTTGCCGTAATTTAAGGCAAGTGTTATATCGCTGATACAAACAGTTTTCATAATCAATATTTACTGCCGATAAGAAGTGCATCACGGTTGAATTTAAGCATATCCGCATGGCGGGCGGAAATGCATTTACCGAGTGCCTTTTCTACCGCTTCGTCATCAATTCCCGTTCCTTCGTTTTTAAGAAGACTTCCCATAATAATCATATTGGCAAGTCCGTCAAGTGAATTTTGTGCGGCAAGTAATGTTGCGGGGATATAGTGTACTTGAACATCATCCCTTTTAACCTTTCGCTCAACAAGTGAGGAGTCAACATATATTGTGCCGCCCGACTGTACCTCGGGCTCGTATTTATCGAGTGAGGGCAAATTCATTGCAATAAGTACATTAGGATGCAAAACGATAGGAGTTGCTATTTGGTGGTTGCTTACTACAACACCGCAACTTGCCGTACCGCCGCGCATTTCCGGTCCGTAGGACGGAAGCCAACTTACATCCATACCTGCCATAAGTTCTTTATAAGCAAGCAGTTTGCCGGTGAACAGAATTCCCTGTCCGCCAAATCCTGCAAAAAGATACTGTTTTGTCATTTTGCCACCTCCGTATTTTCAGAACGGTCCTTATATACTCCGAGAGGATAATAAGGTATCATTTCTTCATCTATCCATTTAAGCGCTTTTTCGGGTGTCATACCCCAGTTGGTCGGGCAGGCGGAAAGCACTTCTACAAGTGAAAATCCCTTGCCTTTTATCTGGTTTTCAAACGCTTTTTTGATTGCTTTCTTGGCTTTTCTTACATTAACAACCGAGTTTACGGCAACACGCTCAAGATACTCTGCTCCTTCAAGTTCGGAAAGCATTTCACATACCCTTACGGGATAGCCGCAAAGTTTCGGGTCTCTGCCGTAAGGAGAGGTCTGTGTAATCTGACCTACAAGTGAGGTAGGCGCCATCTGTCCGCCCGTCATACCGTAAATGGCATTGTTTATGAATATTACCGTTATATTTTCGTTTCTTGCGGCGGCGTGTACTATTTCGGCTGTACCGATAGATGCCAAGTCGCCGTCACCCTGATATGTAAATACTATGTTGTTTTCGGGGTCGGCACGCTTAACACCGGTTGCAACCGCCGGCGCTCTGCCGTGTGCCGCTTCAACCATATCGCAGGCAAAATAATCGTATGCCATAACCGCACATCCAACGGGAGCAATACCTATCGTTCTGCCCTCTATTCCCAATTCGTCAATAACCTCGGCAACAATGCGGTGAATAATACCGTGTGTGCATCCGGGGCAGTAATGCAGCGGAACATCGGTAAGTGCATGTGGTTTATCAAATACTACCATTATTTGTTACCTCCATTATAAATTCTGTGAATTTCTTCAAGTACCTCTTCCGGCTCGGGGATAATACCGCCGACACGGTTACAAAGTGTAACGGGTACTTTGCCGTTGCAGGCAAGACGGACATCTTCTATCATCTGTCCCATGGAAAGTTCTACCGAAACCATGGCAGAACAATGGTCTGCTACCCTTTCAAAAGGCTCGGTCGGGAACGGCCAAACCGTAATCGGACGGATAAGACCGACCTTTATACCCTCTCTGCGCGCCTTTTTAATGGCATTTTTACAAACACGCGCCGCAATACCGAAAGCCGCAAGAACAATCTCGGCATCCTCGGTCATATATTCTTCATACATCGGCTCGTTTTTGATTATTTCATCATAACGCTTATAGCGTTCAATGTTGTTCTTTTCAAGGTCTGCCGCTTTAAGATAAAGGGAGTTTACTATATTATGCTTTCTTTCCATATCGGTACCGTTTGTTGCCCACGGCTTTTCGGGAGCGGGTTTAACGGCAAAATCAAAGGATACCGGCTCCATCATCTGTCCGATTGTACCGTCGGCAAGAATCATAACGGGCATACGGTATTTATCGGCAAGGTCAAAACCCTTTATGGTAAGTTCCGCCATTTCCTGAACAGAAGCAGGGGTTAAAACTATCATATGATAATCGCCGTGGCCACCGCCGCGTGTGGCTTGGAAATAGTCCGACTGGCTGGGCTGAATACCGCCGAGTCCCGGGCCGCCGCGCTGTGCATTTACGATAAGTGCAGGCAGGTCAGACCCTGCAAGATATGAAATACCCTCACTTTTAAGGGATATACCGGGGCTTGAGGACGATGTCATCGCTCTCTTTCCTGCGGAAGACGCACCGTAAACCATATTTATAGCGGCAATTTCACTTTCCGCCTGGAGAAATGTTCCTCCGATTTTGGGCATACGCTTTGCCATATATGCCGCAATTTCCGTTTGGGGCGTAATGGGATAACCGAAATAATGACGGCATCCTGCAATTATCGCCGCTTCGGCAATTGCTTCGTTACCTTTCATCAATACCTTTTCCATGTTTTATTCCTCTTTAATCAATCTTTTCAATGGTGATTGCACAGTCTGGACAGGTTCTTGCGCAGAAAGCGCAGCCTATACACTGACCTGCGTCTGTCATGCTTGCCGGAGCATATCCTTTTTCGTTCAGATTGTTCGCGTCAAGTTTAAGTAGTTTTCTGGGGCAGACGTCCACGCAGAGTCCGCATCCCTTGCAAACCGTTGTGTTTACCGTGAATTTAATCATTTTCAGCCCTCCGAGCCATATTATAATTTTTAATATTAGAATTAAAATGTGTCATAAACATTAGATATAGTTGAAATCTAATCAACACTTTATCGTGATAAACAGTTTGCCGTTAATAATCAGAACGGCATGACTGTAAAAATCTCTATGTCAACAAATCCTTCGGTGTTCATGCGTCTATCTGCCGTTGAACAGATAAGCTGAACCCCCGTCTTTTCTGCAAGACTGTCGGCTTCTGTCAATCCGCTTTCGAGAGTTTCCTTATCCGTTTCGTAACCGAGATTCGAATTGTTGATGATTCCGGTGATTTTGAGCCTTGAAGTTTCTTCGATTGCCGTAAGATATTCTGTCATGTCGTCTGCCGTTTCGGTCAGCGGTCTGAATTTATTTA
>JAZLFY010000256.1:0-7091 GCA_045616025.1 Acutalibacteraceae bacterium
CATCTGTTGTATTTGCAGATATATATGATGCAATATATAAATTGTATAATAAAACGAATATTAACACTTGTAAAAGGACGGAAAATGAACTACGATTTAAAAGCTTCGCTTTACCCTGCCGAACAGACCGCTTATGCTATGCGGGTAAAGGATATTTTAAAAAGACAAACCGGCAGAACACCCAAGGCGAACATTGTCACCTTCGGTTGCCAGCAAAATGTAAGCGATTCCCAGCGCATACGGGGTATGCTTTCCCTTATGGGATATGAATTTACCGAAAACCCCGAAGAAGCCGATTTTATTCTTTTTAATACCTGCGCCGTAAGAGAACACGCCGAAGACCGTGTTTACGGTAATGTCGGCGCAATGAAAAAATTTAAGCAGGCGAATAAAGATTTAATTCTTGCCGTTTGCGGATGTATGGCACAACAGCAAAAGGTGGCAAATAAACTTAAAAACAGTTATCCTTATGTTGATTTGGTCTTTGGCACACAGGTAAGCCACCGTCTGCCCGAACTTATTTATAAACGGCTTTCAACACACAGACGGGTATTTGAAAGAACGCTTGATAATTCTCCGCTTGTTGAGGGTGTGCCGGTCAACCGTGACGGTGATATTAAGGGCTTTTTACCCATAATGTACGGTTGCGACAATTTTTGCAGTTATTGTATAGTACCCTATGTAAGAGGTCGTGAACGCTCACGCGCAAGCGATGAAATATTAAAAGAATTTAAAGAAATGGTAAATGCCGGTTATAAGGAAATTATGTTGCTGGGTCAAAATGTTAATTCCTACGGCAAGGGGTTAAATGAGGATATTAACTTTTCAAAACTGCTTAAAAAACTAAATGCCGTAGAGGGTAACTTTCTTATCCGTTTTATGAGTTCGCACCCGAAAGACTGCACCGAAGAACTGCTTATTACAATGGCGGAGTGCGAAAAGGTTGAACGGCATTTGCACCTGCCCGTTCAGTCGGGGAGTGACAGAATACTTAAAGAAATGAACCGAAGATACACAAGTGATAAGTATTTATCCCTTATCAACAAGGCAAGAGAACTTATGCCCGACATCACCTTTACAAGTGATATAATCGTCGGTTTTCCCGGCGAAACTTACCAAGATTTTAAATGTACGGCGGAACTTATAAAAAAGGTCAGATATTCGGCACTTTTCACCTTTATTTATTCACCCCGTACGGGAACGGTTGCCGAAAAACTGCCCGACCCGGTATCCCGTGAAGAAAAGGGCAGATGGTTTAGCGAACTTATTGCCGTGCAGGATAAAATCGCCCGTGAGGATGCCGAAAAAAGTATCGGCAAAACCTACCGTGTTTTGTGTGACGAAAAACTTGGCGGGGGCAATCTTACCGGCAAAACATCGGGCGGAATAAATGTGGTATTTAAGGGTGAAGATACCCTTATCGGTCAGTATGCAAACCTGCTTATAGAGTCGTCTTCAAATGCGACACTTATAGGTAAGTTGATATAAAAATTGAAAGGAATTATCAAAAATGGGAATTATTGAAGCAACAAGAAATTTAGGAAAAGAAATTCAGAAAGACGAGCGTTTTATCCGTTTTACCAAGGCACGCCTTGATAACGATAAGGACGAAGCATTGCAGGAAAAAATCGGTGAATTCAACACCGTTCGTATGAATCTTGAACAGGAAATGGGCAAGGAAGCAAAGGACGAAAACAAAATCACCGAATTAAACGAAAAACTCCGCACAATTTATTCCGAAGTTATGTCCACGCCCGTTATGGTTGAATACAACACCGCAAAGGTTTCAATGGACGAACTTATGAACGAAGTAAACAGTATCATTATGCAGTGTGTTGAGGGTGCAGACCCCGAAACCGTAGAACCCGAAAAGCATAATTGCACCGGCTCTTGCGAAAGTTGCGGCGGCTGCCACTAAATTTTATTTACCGTAATTAAAAAGGGGAAATTTTGATGTCCGAATTATCGCCGATGATGCGCCAATATATGAACATTAAAGAACAGACACCCGACAGCATTCTGTTTTTCCGTTTGGGTGACTTTTATGAGATGTTTTTTGACGACGCAAAAATTGCAAGTGAAGAACTTAATCTTACCCTGACGGGAAAGGACTGCGGTCTTGAAGAACGCGCGCCTATGTGCGGCGTACCCTACCACAGTTGCGAAGCATATATTGCCCGTCTTGTCGGCGCAGGACATAAGGTTGCAATCTGCGAACAAACCGAAGACCCTGCAAAAGCCAAAGGACTTGTAAGCCGTGAAATTATAAGGGTTATCACACCCGGCACGGTTATTGAGGGCGATATGCTTGACGAGGGCAAGAACAACTATCTTGCCGCTTTTTATAAAAACGAGGAGTCGGCAGGGCTTGTTTTTGCCGACGCTTCAACCGGGCAATGCAGTGTAACCGAACTTTCAGGTCAGGATATTTTCACCCGTGCCGAAGACGAAATAATGCGTTACGGTGTAAGTGAGATTATTCTGCCCGAGGGATTTAGCAATAACGAATTTGATCGCTTTTTAAAGGAAAAATATTGCCGTGCCGTTACTTACAGAAGTGCGGACAAGTTTGACGGCAAATTTGCAAGCGATACGGTATGCGGTAATTTTTCCAAAAATTCTCCCGAAGATTTGGGACTTGTTTGGGGCAGTACACCCCTTTGTGCTCTCGGTGCGCTTATTGATTACCTTAACGAAAACAGCCGTGGCAACACCGTTACGGTAAAGGATGTTCAAATTTTCACACAGTCACAGTTTATGCGGCTTGATATGACGGCAATAAGAAACCTTGAACTTACCGAAACCATGCGAACCGCAAGCCGCAGAGGTACACTTTTGTGGGTGCTTGACAAAACCCGTACCGCAATGGGTAAGCGACTGCTTAAAAGTTATATTTTAGAGCCGCTTTTGTCAATTCCCGAAATTTCAATGCGGCAAAATGCCGTTGAAGAACTCTGTACCGACACCGTTTTTTGCAGTGAGGCGCAGGAATATTTATCGGGAGTGCGCGATGTCGAGCGCATTATTTCAAAAATAATTTACGGTACGGCATCGGCAAAGGAACTGTTAAGTCTTGCCGCAACGGCACACACTTTTCCGCTTATTAAAGAATTGCTCGGCGGCGCAAAGTGTAAACTTTTAAAGGGCATATATAACGATATTGATACTGCTGACGATATTGTAAAACTTATTGACGATTCAATTAACCCCGAAGCACCCTTTACGGTAAGAGAGGGTAATCTTATAAAAGAGGGGTATAACGCTGAGGTTGACACCCTGCGCCGTGATATGACAAGCGGCACTTCCTATCTTGCCGAAATCGAGGCAAGGGAAAGGGAACGCACGGGAATTAAAAATCTGCGTGTTCGTTTTAATAAGGTTTTCGGTTACTATATCGAGGTTACAAATTCTTTTCTTGATAAAGTACCCGAAGATTACATAAGAAAACAAACCCTTACCAATGCCGAGCGGTTTATAACCGAAGAATTAAAGGAACTTGAAACCCGTGTTCTTTCGGCAAAGGACAAGGTTGTGGCACTTGAATACGAAATATTCGATATTATAAGAAAACAGGTTGCCGAATACGGCGACTCCTTTAAGAAAACCGCCGCCGCAATAGCACGGCTTGATGTTATGTGTTCTTTTGCGCAGGTTGCAAACGAAAACGGTTATACAAGACCGCTGGTTGATAACGGCGGAACAATAAACATAAAGGACGGCAGACACCCCGTAATCGAACAGATTATAAATGCCCCCTTTGTAAGCAACGATACATTGCTTGATATGAACGAAAACCGCACCGCCATTATTACGGGACCGAATATGGCAGGTAAATCGACCTATATGCGGCAGGTTGCCCTTATAACAATTATGGCGCAAATCGGCTCTTTCGTTCCGGCAACGCAGGCACAAATCGGTGTGGTTGATGCGGTGTTTACCCGTGTCGGCGCAAGTGACGATTTGGCAAGCGGCAAATCAACCTTTATGGTCGAAATGAGCGAGGTTGCCGATATTCTTAAAAACGCCACCAAAAACAGTCTGCTTATTCTTGACGAAATCGGCAGGGGAACATCCACCTTTGACGGTATGTCCATTGCCCGTGCCGTTCTTGAATATGTAAGCGATAAAAAAACACTCGGCGCAAAAACACTTTTTGCAACACATTATCACGAACTTACCGACACCGAAAACGAAATTTCGGGTGTTAAAAACTATAATATAGCCGCCAAAAAACGCGGTGACGATATAATCTTTTTACGCCGTATAGTTCGCGGCGGTGCCGACGAAAGTTACGGTATTGAGGTTGCAAAACTCGGCGGCATACCCAAAACGGTAATAAACCGTGCAAAACATATACTTAAAGAAACGCAGGAAAACGGAATTGTAACCTACAAAACCGTTCAAAGCGATAACAGTCAGATTTCACTTGAAATGCAGGGCGCGCAGGACATAATGCGAGAACTTAAAGCGCTTGATGTTAATACCCTTACTCCCATTGAGGCAATGAGTGTACTTTTCGATATTGCAAACAAGGCGAAATCAATATAAAAAGGAAAGGCGAAGATTATGGGCAAAATCAATCTGCTTTCAAAATCGGTATCGGAACTAATCGCCGCAGGCGAGGTTGTAGAGCGTCCGGCATCGGTTGTAAAAGAAACGGTTGAAAATTCCATAGATGCGGATGCAAAACACATCACCGTTGAAATTAAAAACGGCGGTGTAACCTTTATCCGCGTTACCGACGACGGTTGCGGCATTCAAAAAGAGGATGTACCCACCGCCTTTCTCCGCCATGCCACAAGTAAAATTAAAACCGAAAACGACCTTATTAAAATTGAAACTTTGGGCTTTCGCGGTGAGGCACTTGCCGCAATTTCAAGTGTTTCAAAGGTCGAACTTATAACCCTTGCAAGGGAAGAAACCGTCGGCACGCATTATGTTATCTGCGGCGGCGAAGAAAAAGAAAACAGCGAAACGGGTTGTCCTACCGGCACTACACTTATTGTAAGGGATTTATTCTATAACACCCCTGCAAGAATGAAATTCCTTAAAAAAGACTCGTCGGAGGGTACCGCCGTTTCGGCAATAGTTGAACGCGCGGCGCTTTCCCACCCCGAAATCGCTTTTAAGTTTATCCGTGACGGGAAACAGATTTTCTCCACCCCCGGCGACGGTCAACTTAAATCGGTAATATACAGCGTGTTGGGCAGGGAATTCTTTTCTTCTTTAATTCCCGTAAATAATACCGAAGGCGGCATTTCGGTTTCGGGATTTACCTGCAAACCCGTTTTTTGCCGTGCCTCCCGTTCACATCAGTTTATATTTTTAAACGGCAGGCTTGTTCTTTCAAAAACCGTTATGGCGGCGGTAGAGCAGGCGTATAAAGGCAGCAGTATGGTGGGCAAATTCCCCGGTTTTGTTTTGTCCCTTACGCTTCCTGCCGATACGGTGGACGTTAATGTAAGCCCCTCTAAAACCGAGGTGCGCTTTGCCGACGAAAGAAAGATTTTCAGCGCGGTATTTTATGCCGTTAAAAGCGCCCTTTCAAGCGGCGATACAAGACCTGAAATCACACCGCAGAAAAAGGCGGATAATTTCTTCCGTCTTACTGCGGAAGAATACCGTCAAACGGCGGTAAAACTTGAAAAGCAGGGCGAAAAACCCACAAGACTTAACGAAGATAATCTGCCGTTTTTTATGCGCAAAGATGTAAAGGAATTTAAGGAAAAACAAAATATTGTTTCGCCTGTTCGGGAGCAGAAAACAGCAGAAACAAAACCGATTGTTAAAGATACTGTGCAAATTGAAGCAGAGCAACCGCACGAAACCGAAAAGGAATATTCACCGAAAGAAGAAATAAAGTATGTCGGCGAGGTGTTTTATACATATATTGCCGTTACCCGCGGCGAAGAATTATTCCTAATCGACAAGCACGCGGCACACGAAAGAATTTTATACAATAAATTCAAAAGCGAGCGCAAAATATATTCGCAAACCCTTTTAACGCCTTTTAGCGTTAAACTTTCCGCCGCCGAACATACGGCGATTACCGAAAACAGCGAAGCACTTTTAAATGCAGGGTTTGAAATTGAAGATTTCGGGCAGGGCACGGTGCTTGTGCGTGCCATACCGTCCGAACTTGACAGAGAAGATATAGAAAAAACCGTTACCGAAGTGGCAGAAAGTTTAACTCTCGGCGGTAATTTGCAGATAGATGCACTTGATAATATTTATCATACAGTCGCTTGCAAAGCGGCAATAAAGGCAAACGGAAAGCAGACAAAAGAGGAGCTTTTAAATCTTGCTTTAAAGGTATTTGGCAGTGACGATGTTATGTACTGTCCCCACGGCAGACCGGTTGCATTTAAGATAAAGAAAAGCGAACTTGAAAAATATTTCGGTAGAATACAATGAGTGAGAGAATAAAGGTAATTTGTATTGTAGGCCCTACGGCATCGGGTAAAACCGATTTGGGTGTTTATGTTGCAAAAAAATTAAACGGCGAGGTTGTATCTGCCGACTCTATGCAGATTTATAAAGATATGCACATTGCCTCTGCGGCGGCAGACGAGGCGGAAATGCAGGGCGTAAAACATCACCTGCTTGAATTTTTGCCCTACGGCAGTACCTATTCGGTGTCGGATTATGTTGAGGCGGCAAGAAAGACAATAAACGATATTGCCGCACGGGGCAAAACACCCGTAGTTGTCGGCGGTACGGGACTTTATATAAACTCGCTTGCCGATAATATAAACTTTGTTTCTGCCGATACCGATTACGAATTAAGAAAACACCTTACGGAAGAAGCCGAGCGTTTAGGCGGCGAAAAAATGCTTGAACGGTTAAGGGAAAAGGATAAAAGCGCGGCGGAAAAACTGCACCCCAATGACACAAAAAGAATTGTCCGTGCGCTTGAAATAATCGAAACCGCAAATACCACCAAAACCGAGCAGGATAAACTCTCAAAATCGCAGGAAAACCCTTACGATTTTACCCTTATCGGCATCACCTTTGCCGACCGTGAAAAACTGTACGACAGAATAAATTTAAGGGTTGACCTTATGCTTAAAAACGGACTTTTGGAAGAAGCA